>CAZHNC010000009.1:0-11502 GCA_964532765.1 uncultured Candidatus Saccharibacteria bacterium
ATAACAGTAATTTTGAAAGATTTTGTAATGATGTGGTAGATTATATTATTTCAGAATGATAAACACACTTAGTGTAATATAATCAGAAGAATAAATGAAAAAAATGGTGATTGGTGAAAGAATTCATATGAGATATAATATTCATTATGAAAGACATAACTCTGCATAAACAATTTATCATTAAAGCTCACATAGAAGAAGTCTTTAAAATTATAACTGACTTTGAGAATTTACCTAAATATTTCCCAAAAGTTGCTGAATCAGTGCAGGTAAATAAAAGAGATGGTGATAATTTAGAAATGGAAGCTACAGTAAAATCATTTGGTAAAAAATTCAAAGTTAAAATGAAAACACAGATTATTGCTGGAAAAGGATTTATATCCGACAATGACAGTTATCAATTTGGAACATCAGGTCATGAAGAATTGTTATTATATCCTCATCCTGATGGAACATTGATAGACTATACTTATAAAGTTTTTATACATAAATTATGGTTACGTATAATAGCTACACCACTTATAAAATGGTATTCAATGAAAATGTGGGAAAAAGCTGTTATAGATGAATTAAGAAAAATACTTGAGAATTAATTATAAAATATCTAAATATAAACCTTAAATAAACCTATGGAAACTCCATCATTTTATAATCAAGAAGAAATAAAACCAAATCCTATAAAATCAGAACATCTTATCGAAGGTGTTGAACCTATTATGACTTGCGTTGGAACAGAAGATCAGTATGGTGAAGATTTAGATAGACTTAAAATACATGGAAATGATATAAATTATTACACTTTAAAAATAGATAGAGATGAAAGATTTTTAGGTAGTAATAAGCCTGGTTATGTTATGTCAAATATTAATGAAGATATAAAATTTACTAAAAAATTATATGATTGCACAAGTGTTGTTGCTGTTGGAAATGATTTAATAACTGGTAAAAATATTTCATTTTTAACTCATCAAGATTCTATGAGTATATCCCAAGATGATTTTCAAAAAGATTTAGAAAGATGTTTAATGGAATTAAAAGATAGATGTCATGATGGAAGTATTGATGTTATGATAGCTGGAGGTCAACTTGTTCCTGAACGTATGCAATCTATGCATTATCCAAAGTCATTAAAAAATTTAAATGATGTTATAGTTAATACTTTAGGATTTGAACCAGTTGTTGCATGTGGACCAAAACATATAGAAAATAATAGTTATGATGATGTCTATTTCGATACAGAAAATAGAAGACTTTATGTTATTCGCCCGAAAGACTCTGCTGTTTATAATGATTCTTTTATTTCAAAAGATTTAGGTGATATGAATGAAAAATGGAAAAAGCTGGATAAATAATTTTTAATATATATAATAGATTAAAAATAAAATTTAAAAATAATAATTATGCTTACAAATCCAAATGCTAAAAGAATATTATGTTTCGGTGACTCAAACACTTGGGGATATATATCTGGAACAAGAGCAGAAAGATATCCTGCAAACATACGCTGGACCGGAGTTTTACAAAATATGTTAGGAAGTGATTATGAGATAATAGAAGAAGGTTTAAACTCTAGAACTATAGTAGAGGATGGTAATAGAATAGGTAAAGAGGGAAGAATAGGTATGGAATATATAATACCTTGTTTAGATACACATAATCCTTTAGATTATATATTGATAATGTTAGGTTCAAATGAGTTGAGATCTAAGTTTAATATTTCAGCAGAAAAGATAGGTGAAAATTTAAAATTATTAATACAGACTATACAAAATCGATCATCGGCAGAGATAGTTATAATAGTACCACCTACTTTAAATGAAAATACTGAATATTCTAAAAATGATAATAAATACACAGGTGCATATGAAAAATCAATTCAACTTAAAGATGTATATGCAAAAATAGCAAAAGAATTTAAATTAAAGATAGTTGATATTCAAGATTATATGATTGTTGGTGTTGATGGTGCTCATATTATAGAAGAATCTCATAAACTTTTAGCCGAATCTATAAAAAATGTTATAATATAACATATATGAAAATTACTAAGATTATAATTTCTATTACTGTTTTAATATTATTAATTTTATATATTTTAATAAATGAATACCGTGCTCGTGTTTTTTTAAATAAAATTTCTACATATGAAGAGAATATAAAAACTTTAAATGATACAACTAATACATCTCGTCAATCTTTTAATGATTTATATACAACCTTATCGAGAGTTATAGATGAAGAAAGTAAAAAAAATAAAGAATTACAAGATAAAGTTATAAATCTAGATAAACTCGCAAAATCAGATCCACAACTTTTGAAAAAATATTCTAAAGTTTATTTTTTAAACGAAAATTATTCTCCTGTGAGTACAGAAAAAATACCATCTGATTATATTTTAAATATAAATAATGAATATAAACTTCATACAAATGTTTTACCTTTTTTAACATCTATGATAGATGATGCTAGGAAAGAAGGGGTTGAGCCGCTGATTGTTTCAGCTTATAGGTCTTTTAATACACAAAATGATTTGAAGACTCAAAATAAAATGACTTATGGTGCAAATACTGCAAATCGTTTTGTAGCAGAACAAGGGTATTCTGAACATCAACTTGGTACAACTGTTGATTTTGCCACCAAAAATATGCCAAGTTTAAATTATAAATTTGATACCACTAAAGAATTTGAGTGGTTAAAAAATAATGCTCACAAATACGGATTTATTCTTTCTTATCCAAAAGGTAATGCCTATTATGCTTATGAACCATGGCATTGGCGTTTTGTTGGTATACCTTTAGCTACATTACTTCATCAAGATGGTATTTACTTTTATAATCTTGATCAAAAGTTTATAGATGGATATTTATTAACAATGTTTGATAAATAATTTTAATTTATGAAAATCCTAGTCAAAGCCAAACCATTCTCTCGTGAAGAAAAAGTTGAGAAGATTCCTCAAGATGGCTTTGATTTTTTAGAAAATAAAATGGATACATATAAAGTCTGGGTAAAAGAAGTTCCTGAAGATGGTAAAGCAAATAAGGCTGTTATAGAAGCTTTAGCTAAATATTTTAATACATCAAAATCAAATATAGAATTGATAGGAGGAGGAAAAAGTCATGATAAAATATTTAATATAAATATATAAAATTTTATAAATAAAAATTGATTTTAATAATCATTATCGGTATAATTTCTTACATGAAATTTATTAAAACATTCAGAATATTAATATTAATATCTTTATTTTCGTATTATACAAATATAAATGCAGCTACTGGATCAGTTCAATTTTCAAATGATGCTGCTTATAGAATATATAATGATAATACAAGTTATCAAAATGTTTTTGATGGTAACTTTAGTACCTGGTGGGATACAGGTGCGGCGAGTAATGTTTATGTTGGAATAGATACCTTATCACCAACAATTTTGACTGGTGTAAGAATAGGTAGTCGTTTAGGTGAGACTGATAGAGTTGCAGGTGGTCAGATTCAAGCTTCAAATGCTACATCTGGACCATGGATAACTTTAAAAACATTCCCTACTTATCCTCCATATTATTTTGCCAGAAGATTTACTGATGTAAGTATATCAACAACAACACCATATAGATATTATAGATACTTAGGTGCTCCATCTATGAATGGTAATATATCCGAATTAAGATTTATAGGTGTTCCTGGTGCTTCTACTGTTTATAAACCTGCTATGCCAGTTATAACACCTGCAGGTGGTATGTATTCTTCATCTAAGAATGTAACTATAACAAGTAGTACAACCGATGCTCTTATATACTATACATTGGACGGTACTGTACCTTCTGTTATTTCTGGTGTTCCTCAAGGTACAACTATTCAATACACAGGATCTTTAAATATATCAAATGTGGGTACAACTACTATAAAAGCTATATCTTATATTGACTCTATTTCATCTGAAGTTTCTGAGACTGCTAATATAGTGATAGGTAATAAGTTTAAATCAGGATATGATTGGTATGATACTGAGGGTCATTTAATAGATGCCCATTTTGGTGATATACATTATTTTAATGGTAAGTATTATTGGTACGGTTCAAATCTTAATGAAGCTTTACCAGAATTAAGAAGGGTTGGTGTTACAATATACTCATCTGATGATCTTATGTCTTGGAAATATGAAGGTATGGCTTTGTATAATCCTAGTATAGCAATAGAGCAGGCGCGTGTCCTATATAATGATACAAATTCAACTTATGTTATGTGGGCTGGTAATACTACTACATCAGGTTATCCTGCTATAGTTGCAACCTCTTCTAGTCCTATAGGTCCTTTTAATATTGCAACAACCACTCTTTTAGTTGATGGGTCTCAAAAAGTATTACATCCATTTCTATTTAAAGATACAGATGGTACTGGATATCTTATATATGATACAGGTTCAAATGTTATAAATATATCAAAATTAAATTCAGATTATTTGAATACTACTGGTGTAAATGTTATATCTCCTTTTGGTACCGCTACAAATGTTAACCCTGTTGTCTTTAAAAGAAATAATATTTATTATTTAATGGCATCTAATCTTGTCTCAGGTTTCGCTAACACATTAACTAAATATTCAACTTCAACGAGTATGTTAGGTTCATGGTCGCCATTAATTAGTCCTTTTAAAGATAGTTTAGAACAAAGTAGTTCAACTTCTTTCAATTCACAAGTTTCAGATGTTTTAAAGATACAAGGTAAGAATGATGCATTTATTTATATGGGTGATAGATATGATAATAGTAATATAAATGCTGGATCAATGTATAATAGTAGATATGTTTGGTTACCTATTGATTTTTCAACTTCATCATCAAATATGAGTATTTCTTGGAATTCTGCTTGGGGTATAGATGAGATATTTCCTGAACCTACAGATACCACTAGTCCAACTATAAATATTTTATCACCTGTAAATGGAACAACAACTTCCGGTGTTGTTACTATAACATCATCTTCAACTGATAATATTGGTGTTTCTTCAGTTATTTATAAGATTGATAATGATGTATTAGTTGTCTCAACTTCTTCACCTTTTAATGTTTTATTTGATACAACTTTATATTTAAATGGTAATCATAGTATAACTGCAATAGCTGCAGACGCTGCTGGTAATACTGCCACAACAAGTATAAATATTTTTATTGATAATCCTACTGCTTCAGGTGAAGTTCAATTCTTAAATGATTCACAATATATATATGGTAATGCTAATGGTGGAGATGGTGGTAATTATGCCAATGTTTTTGATGGAAATTTAAATACATATTGGGCTTCGGCTTATGCTAGTACAGGATATGTTGGAATAGATACTGGTACAAGTACAGAAATAACGGCTATAGATATAGCTCCACGTAATGGTTATACTGTTCGTATTTATGGTATGAAATTACAAGGTTCTGCAACTTCATCATCTGAATCAGCGAATTGGGTTGATGTTTTCACAGTACCATCTTGGTATGATTCATCTCTGTACTTTAGACAAAGACAGATGAATAGAATAAATATAAATGCAAATGGTGCTAAATATAGATATTATAGATTAGTTTCAGCACCTAATATGTATGGTAATATAGCTGAGTTTAGATTAATTGGTAAAATGGATAATTATGTAAGAAATTATAGACCTGTAAGACCAAAGATATTACCAGGTGGTGGTTATTATGATGTCCCTATTTCTGTGTCCATAGAATCAGAAACTTTAAATGCTGATATTTATTATACCACTGATGGTACAGTTCCAAATGTTATCGCTGGTGTACCACAAGGTTCTACTTTGAAGTATTCACAACCTTTTGTATTACCAGCAAATGGTTCTGTGTTTAATATAAAATCTGTTGCTGTTATAGGATCTAGGGTTTCTGATGTTAGTGATAATGCCAGATTTAACATGAAGACATCATATACATCAGGACAATTTTACTATGATACATTCAGTAAATACATAGAATCACATTCTGGTGACATTAGATTTTTTAATGGTAAATGGTATTGGTATGGTCAAATACAAAATACAAATCCACCAGAGTTTGAATCTGTTGGTATATCTGTGTATTCATCAACTGATTTAATGAACTGGAAAGATGAAGGTGCAGCATTTTATATAGGTAGAGATATGTACGGTGCAGAGTATAAACTTGAAAGAGCTCATGTTTTATATAGTAGTTCAACAAATAAATACGTTATGTGGGCTCATAATGCATATGATAAGATACCTAATTCAAATTCTATGGCCTTTATAGCAACTTCAGATAGTCCAATTGGTCCTTTTGTAATATATAATCATTCATATAACCCTCAGGGTTTAGGTTTGAATGATATGACATTATTTAGAGATATTAATGGTGATTCTTATTTATTAAATTCAACAGCTTCAGATAGTAATGGACATTTTTATATATCAAAATTAACCCCAGATCTACTTTCTGTTGAGTCATCTGTTAATCCATCGGTATTTAATGGTAGAGAAGCTCCAACTGTTATATATAGAAATGGTGTTTATTTCTTATTGACTTCAGGTTTGTCTGGTTGGGCTCCAAATGAAAATAAATATGCAACAGCAACAAGCATGTTTGGTCCTTGGTCAAATCTTGTAAACCCTTTTACTAGTGATCCATCAGAGGATAGGTTAACAGCATATACAAGTCAAACCGCTTTTATACAAAAAATTCCAGGAAGAGGGGATGCGTATATGTATATAGGTGATAGATTTGATTATTCAGATGCATATAATGGTTCATTGTATAACAGTACCCATGTTATCTTACCAGTTGTTTTCCCAACAAATGGTACGATGTCTATATCTTGGGATAATGAATGGGATGTCGATGATTATTTTCCAACAGTTTCTGGGCCAGATTCGGCAAATAATTTAAATGTTAATTTAACATCTCAAAATATTCAATTAAGTTGGAATAATCGTGAGTATGATAAACATACAGTATTTTTGGATCGAGCAAATGATTTAAGTTTTACAAATCAGTATAGATCTTATCTGGTTGGTGAAAATGCAACTTCGTTTGTGGATTCAAATGCTAGTTCAAGTGTTGAGTATTTTTATAGAGTTAGAACTGTTACAGCTGAGGGTACTAGTTTGTCAAATCCTATATCTAGTTATTGGGTTGCTGATGTAACTGCACCTACCGTATCATCATTGTATGCGACATCAACAGCTACAAATACTATTAGTATATCTTGGAATACAAATGAGGATTCAAGTTTTGAATTACAGTACGGTTTAAGTGATACATATGGAAATATTATATCATCAAGTACATTGTCAAGTTCTAAAAGTATTACTATAGATAATTTATCGGCTTCAACAACTTATCATTATCGTATAATAAACACTGATTCAAGTGGTAATACTTCTACAACTACAGATAATTTAATTACAACATTAAGAGGTCCAGACACTGTTTCACCTTTAGTTAATATAATTTCTCATACAAATAATGAAGTTGCTTCTGGTACATTAAATATAATTGCAACTTCAACTGATGATGTATCTATTAGTTCTATGAGAATGTATTTTGATGATATACAAATAGGAAATATGAGTACATCAAGTATGATTACTGCTAGTTTAGATACTACTATTTATACAAATGGTAATCATAAAATATCAGCTGTTGCTATAGATTCAAGTAATAATATATCAACATCAACAATAAATATTGTATTAAATAATCCTGTAATTTACCCAATATTAACAAATGTTAATATATATAGCTCTAATTCAAATAATCAATATGCAAAGATTGGTGATTATTTAAGTATAGATTTTACTTCAAATAGTTCTTTAATCGAATTACCTAATGTAATTATTCATGGTAAAACAGCTAATGTTACTAATCTGGGGTCAAATAATTATAGGGCTCAATATCAATTAAATTCATCTGATAATGAGGGCTTGATATCTTTTAGTATAGATTTTAAAAGTAACTTAAATGTTTCTGGGTTAACTGTATCAACTACAACAAATAATAGTCGTGTTATTTTTGATAAAACTATTCCAAATATTATAAATACTAATTTACCAATAAATCCTGAATATTCTTCTATATTTAATTATAATTATTCAACTGTTAACGATTCTTTGTCTGGATTAAATACTATATCTTGGTCAAAAGTATCTGGTATAGGTACAGTTACTTTTAGTGATATTAATTCGACTACAACAAATATATCTGCTAATAAAAATGATAATTATGTTATTAGATTAACTGTTTCTGATATTTCTGGTAATATAAATACAAAGGATTTTGCATTTAGATGGGTACCTATTAATGGTTTATCTGTTGTTTCAATTAATCCTAATTCTACTTATATTAATACTAGTGATTCAGAATTGTCTATTGATTTTAATAGAAATATAACATTATTAGATGAGACAAAAATTACCTTTATTGACTTATCTGATAATCATAATAAAAATGGTAATATTTATATTAACAATGGTAATGGGAATTCTAGTACTTTAAAAATACCTTATTCTGGTCTTGTTAATAATCATGATTATAAATTAATTATAAATTCTAACGCATTAAGAGATGATGATGGTAATACAAATAATTATATAAATTATTTCTTCCGTACAAATTCTACAACCACAACTCAATTATCTGTTGATAAAATAGATATAATCAAAAATTCAGCTATAGCTGATGGAACTTTTGAAAATGGTTGGAAATGGGTATTTAGTTTAACTATTCCGGATAATGAAAATAATGTAAAATTCAAATTTTCTGATTGGGTTAATAATTCTAATACAATATCACCTGTAAATAATATGCGTTTTTATTCAACACAATCTTCAAATGCTTTTAATTCTAATAATTCTATATTAATAAATAATAAATCTGAATATGGTGTAAATGGATTAAATATTATTAGTGATTTAGATTTAAATAGAACAGGTAAACAAATACAAGTATATGTTGATATGTTGGTTCCAAACGGTGTAGTATCAGGTGTGTATTCTACAAATTATGGTATTAGTTCAAATTAATTAATATTAAATAAATAATATGAAAAACAAAATTAAAATTAAAATATTTTTTAACATATGTATGTTGTTAATGTTGTGCACTTACAATGTTAAAGCTTCAGAAATATCAGGAACATTAAACTTTGATGGTAATAATAGTTTAACGGCAACTGTTATATCAAATACAAACACACCTTCAAATACTTCACCTATTTCTAATTCTGGTGGAGGTGGTAGTTTTTCAGGTTCAAGTATGAATTCAACTGTAATTTCTACTAATAATAAAATTACTGCCAATACCAATAATACTAATGATACTAATAATAAGGTATTTGTTAAGGTGCTATCTTTTGGTGATAATAATAACGATGTTTTAAAATTACAAAATTTTTTGATTAATAAAAATTCTGGTAAAGCCGCAAGTAATCTTAAAAATATTGGATCAAATGGTAATTTTGGTCCCGCAACCAAAAAAGCATTAATTGAGTATCAATTAAAAAATAATTTAAAATCTACTGGTATTTTAGATAGCGATACTCTTAATTTTATAAATTCTGATTCTTCAATAAAACAAAATATTAAAGATGATTATTCTGTAAATCAAAATTTTAATTTTAATATTGATTTATCATTAAATTCTATAAATAATGATGTTAGATTATTACAGGAATTTTTGAATAATAATGGATTTATTATTACAAATACTGGTCCAGGATCAAAAGGGAAAGAGACTAATGTGTTTGGTTTATCTACTAAAAAAGCTTTAATTAGATTTCAAATCAAAAATAATATATCTCCAGCTAATGGTAATTTAGGTCCAAAAACAAGGAAGGTTATAAATTCTTTATATTAGAATATAATATAAATATATGAAAAAGAAAGTTATAGTTAATGATAAAATGCAGAAAAATTATCAATACTTTTTAACAGAAGAAATTGGTAAAAATTTTGATAAAGATTTTAAACCACAATTAACACCAAAACAGATGTTAGAATTAGGTGTTTTTGGTGGTATATATATGCGTGATTGTAAAAAAGAATTTCCAAAAGATTGGTTTGAAAAAGCTAAATTGGTGGATGAGAAAAGTTGCATACCTGATAAAAAAATAAATTATTTTAAAGTTAAAGCTAGTCAATCTTTGAAAATATGGAGAGAAAAAGGTTGGATATATAAAGAAGATCCTAGAGGTTGGTTTCAATGGTATTGTAGATATTATATGGGGCGTAGAATTTTAAATGAAGATCAAAGGCAGATAAAAAGATGGCGTATGATGAGAAGACATCTTGCTCAAATTGCTCATAATTGTAATGTTGGTGATATAAATTGTAGGAGGAGACAAAGGCAAGCATTATTACATTGGGCTTATGATACTAGGAAGGTGTAAAAATTTTTGGTTGACATATATAATAAAGATGATAGGATAGCAATCGTATGAACAAGACTCATAGGACAATATGCTGTGTTATTGGAGCAGTGATTGGTATGATTATCAACACTTACTTCAATAAAGATACAAAAGCTTTTGACTTCGCTCTTGCAGCGATGGTTGGGGCTGGAGTTACAAATTGGATTATCGGATGGTGTGATTAACCATTAAATTCAATATTTAATATAAAACCCTGTAACAGGTAAAGCTGACGGGGTTTTAATATGTAAAATAAAAAACTATAAATCTATATCTAACATCACAGGGCAATGATCAGATCCTATTACATCCCCAAGTATTTTTATACTTTTAACTTTATTTTTTAAACTTTTACTTATGAAAATATAATCAATACGCCAACCGACATTTCTTTCTCGGCTTCTAGTTTTCATATCCCACCAAGTGTATTCTTGTTTTGTAGGATATTTGTCGCGATAAATATCTATGAAATCTTTACAATATTTTGCAAGTCTATTTCTCTCATCATCTGTACAACCCAGTTGACCTTTATTTTCTTTTGGACGAGCAAGATCTATGTCAGCAACTGTGGCATTTATGTCTCCTAAAAATATTACAGGTTTTTTCTTTTCAAGTTTTTTGGCAAGAATTAAAAATCTATCATAATAATCAAGTTTATATTGAAAATGTTCAGGAGATTTACCACCATTTGGCCAATAACAATTCATAAAATAAAATTTCTCATATTCAGCTATGATTGTTCTACCTTCATTATCTATAAAATCTTTGTATCCTAAAGTACCTGTAACTTTTTTTGCATGTTCTTTAGAATATATAGCAACACCAGAATACCCTTTTCTCATAGTTGCGGATTCGAAGTAACTATAATATCCCATATGATCTTTAGTCTCATCTTCAAGTTGTTCTATGTGAGATTTTGTTTCTTGTAAACCCAAAACATCGGGCTTGTATTTCTTTATAAGATTTTGAAGCTCTCCTTTACGCCATATAGCACGTAATCCATTTACATTCCAGGATATTATTTTCATGAATTTAGTTTACTATATTTGTGTGAATATATAAATAAAAAAAGCGTAGGGAT
>CAZHNC010000010.1:0-10885 GCA_964532765.1 uncultured Candidatus Saccharibacteria bacterium
GATCGTCCAAAATACGATGAATTTTATGCGAAAGAAAATAAGGTTAATTATGAGGCTACTATAAAAGCAACAATTAAACTTATTAATCATGTTACAGGTTCTGAAAAAGAACAGGAGATTTTTATGTCTGATCTTCCTATGATGACAGAACATGGAACTTTTATTATCAATGGTATAGAAAGATGTATTATGCCACAACTTGCAAGAAGTTTTGGAGCTTTCTTTACATCAAATGAATATAAAGGAAAAAATTATATAGGTGCTAAGATAATACCAGCTCGTGGATCATGGATAGAACTTGATACAGATCCCGATGGTTGTGTTTATATAAAGATAGATAAAAAAAGAAAATTTCCTATAACTACTTTATTGAGAGCATTGGGAGCTGAAACTGATTCTGATATAAAAAAATTATTCAATGATGATGCAAATATAAAATCATATATAGAGCATACTATAGCTAAAGATCATACAAAAACTTTAGATGAAGCTGTTGTTGAAATATATAAGAAGATGCGTGATGGTGAACTTACAACAGTTCAAAATGCTAAAGATTTTGTTGAAAATATGTTTAAACCAGAAAGATATGATTTTTCACGTGTTGGACGTTTTCGCTTTAACTCACGTTTTGGAAAGAGTTTAGATGAAAAAGAATTATCTAGATCAACTTTAAATCTTGATGATTTTATAACTCTTATTTCAAATATTTGTAATATGACAAATATACCTGAATCAGAAGCTGATGATATTGATCATTTGGGTTCAAGACGTGTTAGATTTGTAGGGGAACAATTACAACAAAAAGTTAGACTTGGTTTATTGCAAATCAAGAAAAATATACAAAATAGAATGTCTACCATAGAGTCTGATGTATCTCAACCTATGCAACTTATATCTCCTAGACCACTTCAAGCTAGAATAAAAGAATATTTTTCTACAAACCCATTGTCACAATTTATGAACCAAGAAAATGTTCTATCAGAACTTGAGCACTTAAGAATTTTAACTGCTCTTGGTCAAGGTGGTTTATCATCAGATAGAGCCGGTGTTGAGGTTCGTGATGTTCATCCTTCTCATTATGGTCGTGTTTGTCCTATACATACACCAGAAGGTGCAAACATAGGTCTTGTACTTCACTTAGCTTCTTACGCTAGGGTTAATAATTTTGGTATGATTGAAACACCTTATGCTAAAGTTAAAAAAGGTAAAATAACTGATGAAATAGTATATTTAGATGCTTTACAAGAAGAGGGATATAAGATAGCCCACTCTGCTGTTGAATTAGATAAAGATGGTTCAATAAAAGATGATATGGTTGAAGTTCGTCTAAAAGGTGATCCTATAATAGTTGATAAAGAGGACGTTGATCTTATAGATGTAGCATCAGGGCAACCATTTTCTATAGCTACTTCAATGATTCCTTTTGTGAATCACAACGATGCCAATAGATCTCTCATGGGTTCTGGTATGCAGAAGCAAGCCACACCATGTATAGTTCCTGAAGCTCCGTATGTTGCAACTGGTATAGAAGAGGTAGCAGCAAGAGATACTGGTAGAGTTGTTATAGCACCAGAAGATGGTGAAATAATACATGTAGATGCAGCTTCTATAGTATTAAAAGGAAAAAGAGAAACAACTTTTAAACTCGCTATATTTAATAAAACAAATCAATTTACAGTATTTCATCAAAGACCAAAAGTTTCTTTGGGTCAAAAAGTTAAAAGAGGTGATGTTTTAGCTGATACATCAACTACTGTTGATGGACAAATAGCTTTGGGTCAAAATATATTGATTGCATTTTTAACATGGTCTGGATCAAACTATGAAGATGCGATAATTATTTCAGAGAACTTGGTTAAAAAATCAAAATTCACATCTATACATATAGAGGAGTTTGTTATCAATGTTCGTGATACAAAAATAGGTCCTGAGGTTACTACACATGATATACCAAATGTATCAGAGGCTAAACTTAAAGATCTTGATGCTGAAGGTATTATTCGTGTAGGTGCCGAGGTTAGACCTGGTGATATATTGGTTGGTAAAATAACTCCAAAAACAGAAACTCAACTTACTCCAGAAGAAAGATTGCTTCGATCAATATTTGGTGATAGAGCTAGAGATGTTAAGGATACTTCAAAAAGACTTGAAAATGGAAAGAGAGGTCGTGTTATAGGTATAAAAATCTTCTCAAGAGAAAGAGGTGATAAGCTTGAATCAGGAATTTTAAAGAGAATATATGTTGAAGTTGCACTTCTAAGAAATATATCAGTTGGAGATAAACTTGCTGGTCGTCACGGAAACAAAGGTGTTATATCAAAAGTATTACCTGTTGAAGATATGCCATATATGGCTGATGGTACTCCAGTGGATATGATACTTACACCACTTGGTGTTCCATCACGTATGAACTTGGGTCAAATATTAGAATTACATTTAGGTTTAGCTGCGTCTAAACTTGGTTATCAAGCAATAGTGCCTGCTTTCATGGGACCAACACCAGATGAAGTTCAAGATGAACTTGAGAAAGCTGGATACAATAGATCAGGAAAAATGCCATTATTTGATGGTAGAACAGGCGAAAAATTTGCACAAGATGTATCTGTTGGATATATGTATATGTTAAAACTCCATCACATGGTGGAAGATAAGATACATGCCCGTGCTACAGGGCCATACTCACTTATTACACAACAACCACTTGGAGGTAAAGCTCAAGGTGGAGGACAAAGATTTGGAGAGATGGAGGTTTGGGCTCTTGCTGGTTATGGTGCGTCATATACTCTTCGTGAGATGTTGACTATAAAATCAGATGATATACAAGGTAGATCAGCTACATATGATGCTATAGTTAAAGGTGAAAGGATATCAGATCCAAATACACCTGCTTCATTTAATGTATTATTGTCAAATTTACGTGGTTTGTGTATAGATGTTGGTTTTGATAATGATGAAGGTAAAGAATTGGATATAGGGCTAGATGTTGGACATGTTGGAGATCATAGAGAAAGACAACATAATAGTGATGAAGAATATGGTATA
The DNA here is from genome assembly GCA_964532765.1 of uncultured Candidatus Saccharibacteria bacterium. GTDB lineage: Bacteria > Patescibacteriota > Minisyncoccia > Phycocordibacterales > CAIZLB01 > CAIZLB01. Next base: position 3,043 of record CAZHNC010000010.1, read on the forward strand.
GATGAAGAAGATGAGGATCATATAACAGAAGTAGAAGATGTAATGATAACTGAAGAATAAAATTTATTTAAATTAAAAATTAATCATAAAATTAAAAAATAAAAAATATGTTAAAAGAAAGAAAAATAAAAACAAAATCTTCAGTTGATGATATAGATTCAGTTTCAATAAAACTTGCGTCACCAGAAAAAATAAGGCAATGGTCAAGAGGTGAAGTAAAAAAACCAGAAACTTTAAATTATAGAACAGCACGTAGTGAAAGAGACGGTCTTTTCTGTGAAAAAATATTTGGTCCAGAAAAAGATTATGAATGTTATTGTGGTAAATATAAAGGTATAAGATATAAAGGTATTGTTTGTGAAAAATGCGGTGTTGAGATAACAAGATCAATAGTTCGTCGTGAACGTATGGGTCATATAGAATTATGTGTTCCAGTTTCTCATATCTGGTATTTAAAAAATATGCCTTCACGTATAGCTACTATACTTGGTATGCCTGCTGGGGAAGTTGAAAAAGTTATATATTTTGCAGGTTATCTTATAACTAAAGTTGATGAAAAAGAAAAAGCTAGATTACATCGTGAGCTTGATGATGAATTTAAATCAAAAATAAAAAATATTGTAGATGATAAAACTAAAGAAGCACTTCGTGATCTTATGGCTACAACTAAAGCTGATATAGATCTTATACAAGTTGGGAAAGTTTTAGATGAAAATCAATATCATAAATTCTCATATAAATTTGGTTCATCTTTTGAAGCAGGTATAGGTGGTGAGGTTATTTATAATATACTTAAAGGTTTAAATATAAATGAATTATATAAAAAATTAACTATAGATCTTGAAAAAGCTACATCAGCAGAAAAAGATAAAATAGTTCGTCGTTTAAGTTTTATAAATGCTATGAAAAAATCAGGTGTTAGACCTGAATGGGCTTTTATAAAAGCTTTGCCTGTTATACCAGCTGCACTTCGTCCTATGGTTGCACTTGATGGAGGACGTCAAGCTACATCAGATATTAACGATCTTTACAGAAGAGTTATAAATAGAAATAATCGTCTTAAAAAACTTTATGATATAAAAGCTCCAGATGTTATTTTAAGAAATGAAAAAAGAATATTACAAGAAGCTGTGGACGCATTATTGGATAATTCAATGAAGGGAAATGGTCCGGCATTTTCAGGTATAAACCCTGGACAAAAAAGATCATTAAAATCTATAGCTGATAACCTTAAAGGTAAAAGAGGTATTTTCCGTCAAAATCTTTTGGGTAAACGTGTTGATTATTCAGGACGTTCAGTGATTGTTGTTGGTCCAGAATTAAAATTAAATCAATGTGGTCTTCCAAAACATATGGCTTTGGAGTTATTTAAACCTTTTGTTATATCTCAGATACTTTCTAAAGAATTAGCTTTCAGTATAAAAGGAGCAAATAGAATGATAGAGGATCATGATGAGGTTGTATGGTCAATATTGGAAGATATTATAAAAGATAAATATGTTCTATTGAACCGTGCTCCAACATTACATAGACTTTCTGTACAAGCTTTTCAACCAGTTCTTATAGAAGGAAATGCTATACAATTACACCCACTTGTTTGTTCACCTTTTAACGCCGATTTCGATGGTGATACCATGTCAGTTCATGTACCTCTTTCAGAGGAAGCACAATATGAAGCACATAATATAATGGCTTCTGATAAGAATATTCTTAAACCTGGTACAGGTGATGCAACTATTACAGGTAAAATGCTTGATATTGTTGTTGGTTCTTTCTGGGTAACAAAAATAGCAAGTGATGAGATAGGTGCTGATAAATATTTTGAATCTCCAGAAGCTGCGATAGCTGCTTTAAATAATGATATTATATCATACAGAGCACCTATAAAAGTATTGGCACCGGTTGATGAAAAATATGGTGAATATTCAGGTAAATTATTTGATACCACAGTAGGTCGTATATTGTTTAATCAATTATTACCAAAGAGTGTTACTTTTATAAATCGTGAAATAAATAAATCTGTGATGGATAGTATTATAGATGAATTAATTATAAAAGAAGGAAGAAATGCAGTTGCTCCTATTATTGACTCTATTAAAAAGTTTGGATTTTCATTTGCTACAAGATCAGGAATAACATGGGCTATATCAGATATACAGATTCCAGAAGATAAATATAAAGCATTGGATGATGCACAAGAATTAGCTGATAGTGTTTATTCTGCATATAATAAAGGTTTATTATCTGAAACTGAAAAGCATGTTAAAATAGTTCGTTTATGGCAATCTGTTCAAAGTCAAATAGAAAAAATGATTCCTGCAACATTGCCTAATAATGGTCCAGTTAATGATATGGTGCTTTCAGGGGCTCGTGGTTCTATAGGTAACATTAATCAGATGGTTGGTATAAAAGGTCTTATTGCTACTGCACAAGGTACAACTATAGAACTTCCAATAAAATCTTCATTCAAAGAAGGACTTACACCTATTGAATATTTCATATCAACACACGGTGCACGTAAGGGTATGACCGATACAGCTTTGAACACCGCTAAGGCTGGTTATTTAACTCGTAAACTATTTATCTTGGCTCAATCAGTTATTATAACAGAACATGATTGTAAGACTCATGATTATATAACTGTAACTAAAAAGACTGCATCAGGTATAGAAACAAATTTTGCTAAAAATGTTTTTGGTAGAATATTAGCATCTGATATAGTTGATTCTGATGGAAAAGTAATATTTGCTAAAGGACATCTTATAACAAAAGCTGATTCAAAAATAATAGGTAAAATGGATATAGAATCAGCAAATGTTAGATCTCCATTAACATGTAAAACACATAGAGGTGTTTGTTCAAAATGTTATGGTGCGGATTTATCAACAGGTGAATTGATTGATATCGGTGAATCAGTTGGTACTGTTGCTGCTCAAGCTATTGGTGAACCAGGTACTCAGCTTACTATGCGTACTTTCCACGCCGGTGGTGTTGCTCAAGCAGGTGGTGATATTACCGCTGGTCTTCCTCGTGTTGAAGAGTTATTTGAAAATAGAACTCCAAAAAACCCTGCGGCTGTATCATCATGTGATGGTGTTGTGACTGCGGTTATAGAAAAAAATAATGAGAAAATAATAAGAGTGTTACCTGATGTTCCTCTAAAATCTTCAAAGAAAGTTGGAAGTGAAATAGAATTTTCAGTACATCCTATGCGTATTGTTCAAGTTAAAGTAGGGCAACATGTACACAAAGGTCAAATTATGACTGATGGTTCTGCAGATGTAAATGAAATATATGAATATGCGGGTAGAGATGTTGCACAAGCTTATATAATAAGTGAAGTTAAGAAAATATATGAGTTACAAGGTGATAACTTGGCACGTAAACATATAGAAATAGTTGTTCGCGAAATGTTTAATAGAGTTGTTATTACTGCTAAAGGTGATACAGAATTCTCTGAAGGTGATGTTGTTGAGACTTTTGAATTTTTGAGAACAAATAGAAAAATGGAGGATAACAATATGATGCCAGCAAAAGGTAGAACTGTAATCATGGGTACTATGGAAGGTTCTTTGAATAGACAATCTTTCTTAACCGCCGCTTCATTCCAAAATACAAATCGTATACTTGTAAATGCATCACTTAAAGGTCAGCATGATCCACTGTATGGTATTATGGAAAATACTTTAATAGGTAGACTTATACCAGCTGGTACAGGTTTTGCAGGAAGTAAGAAGAATCAAGATATTATAAGATTACAAGAGGAAATAAATCAACAAATAGATACAGAAGAACAGGAAACAGAAATCTATAATATAAAAAGAAAAAATGTCTAGTTTATATAAAATATAGATTTGTTAAAATAGTATTGTCTCTAAACGACTGGCTTAGACATTTTTTTAAGGGAGTTTGAAGTAGATTTTAAACCGTGGTTTAAGACTCAAAACACCCACCTAGTATTAAGACTAGGTCCAGTCAGTTTAGAGGCTTTAAGAGGGGTTGTTCGTTAAGTGAGTTTTGTTGATGAGCCGACCCGCAGGAAGCTTTGCTTCCGAGGATTTCTCGGCGAAATAAACAAAACGAACGACCCTTGCTAAAGCCATGAATGATAAAAAACTATTTTTCATAAGTTTATCTATGTTATTTCTTATAGTATCTTTTGATACCTTTGCTAAGATATATAGTTTTTATTATTATTATCCAAATACCGATATAATTATGCATCTACTTGGTGGTTTCTCTATAACCTCATTAGGTATATCTATACTTAGATATATGAAAATGAATAATACTATAAATATATTTATGGTTATTATTTTAATAAGTATATTTTGGGAATATGTAGAATTTAGTGTAGGTAAAAATGTATTTGTGAACAAAAGTTTTTGGATAGATACTTTTATTGATTTGCTTATGAATGCTTTAGGTGGGATAATATCATATATATGTTTTTACAAGATCCAGATTCAAAAAAAACCCAAGATATAAAAGAATTTTCAAAGATAACATTTTGTGGGGGAGTCTCTTCGGTTACTGGGGCAAATTTTTTATTTGAGATACATAAAAAACAAGGTGTTTATAAATTACTTGTTGATTGTGGTATGGAACAAGGTAGTGATAAAGCTAAAGTTTACAATAGCTCACCTTTTATTTTTGATCCAAAAGATATAGATATATTACTTGTCACTCACGCCCATATGGATCATATAGGTCTTATACCTAAATTGATAAAACATGGATTTAGAGGGGTTATATATAGTACACCTGAGACTCATGATTTATCTATATATATGTTAGAGGATGCTTTAAAACTTATAACTCAAGAAGCAGATCATCAAAAAGTTGAACCTTTATATGGTCCAGATGATGTTGTTAAGGTTTTTGAATTATGGAAAACAATACCTTATCATAAAGATTTTATTTTATTTGATGAAGCTGATATTAGTGTTTATTTAAAAGATGCAGGTCATGTTTTAGGTTCTTCTATGTTTGAGATACGTGTTCCTTTAAATAATGTTTTGAGAAAATTTTTATTTACAGGAGATTTGGGAAATAGTCCAACACCTATACTTAAAGATACAGAAGATATAGAAGGTGTAGATTATGTTGTAATGGAAAGTGTGTATGGTGATAGAAATCATGAAGATAGGGAAACACGCTTACAAAAACTGCAAATGAGTATTGAGGATGTTATAGATAAACAAGGTGTATTACTTATACCATCATTTTCTTTAGAAAAAACTCAAGAGATATTGTATGAGATGAATAAGTTATTTGAAGATAAAGTTGTTAAAGAAATACCAGTATATTTAGATTCTCCTTTGGCTACAAAACTTATACCTATATATAATAAATATATTAAAGATTATAATGCTGAAGCTAAAAAAAGAAAAAGCAAAGGTGATGATATTTTAAATTTTAGGAATTTGAGAATAGTAGGGTCAGCTGAAGAATCAAAATCTATAATACATACTCCAAATCCAAAAATAATCATGGCGGGAAGTGGTATGTCTACAGGAGGTAGAATACAACATCATGAATTAAATTATTTATCTAATAAAAACACCATATTGCTATTTTTAGGTTTTCAAGCATTGGGTACTTTAGGTCGTGAGATATTTGATGGTGCTAAAGAAGTTAGTATATATAATCATAATGTTAAGATTAATTGTATTATTCAAAAAATAGATGGATATTCAGGACATAAAGATTCAGATCATTTACAAGAATTTGTTGCTACAGCTGGAGAAAGTTTGAAAAAAGTTTTTGTAACTATGGGTGAATCAAAATCAGCTTTATTTTTAGTTCAAAGATTGAGAGATTATTATGATATAGATGCAGTTCATCCAGAACAAGGTGATAGTGTTATATTGGATTAATTTGTGTTATTTTGTAGATAAGGATGAATAATACAGAAATAAAAAAAAGAATAGAAGATATAGAGGGTCAGATGATGGAATCTGATTTTTGGAATGATTCAGTTAAAGCACAGGCTTTAATGAAAGAATTGCAAGAATTAAAGCAAGATTTAATAAAAAATGATTTTTCGAGTTTTGATTCTATAATAACTATTATAGCAGGAGCAGGTGGAGATGATTCTGAAGATTTTGCTTCTATGCTTTTTAATATGTATTTCAAATATACAAAGAGTCGTAATTGGGATATTTTACTTATACACAAACATGAAAATGATCACAGTGGATATAAAAATATTACTTTTGAAATAAAAGGAAAAAATTCTTATGGTATTTTAAAAAATGAATCTGGTGTACATAGACTTGTTCGTATAAGTCCTTTTAATGCAAAAAGTTTAAGACATACATCATTTGCTTTAGTTGAAGTTATACCAAAAATAGATACACAGGTGTCTATACATGTACCTGATTCTGATTTGGATATATCTTTTGCAAAAGCTGGTGGAGCTGGTGGTCAAAATGTTAATAAAAGAGAGACCGCAGTTCGTGTTGTTCATAAGCCTACAGGTATATCAGTTCATGTAACAGAAGAAAGATCTCAGGCACAAAATAAAGAAAGAGCTATAAATATGATAAAAGCAAAACTTCTTAAGAAGAAAGAAGATGATATGAAGCTTAAAGAAAAAGGTTTATCAACTACAGATACTATAAATATAGAATGGGGTAGTCAAATAAGATCATATGTTACTCATCCATATAAGATGGTAAAAGATCATAGAACAGATTTTGAAACTAGTGATGTTGATGGGTTTTTAGATGGTGATATAGGTGAGGCTTTGGAGATGGAAAAGTGGCTATAATAGTTTATTTTTTATTGATAGAGAATTTATAATTTATTAATCAAAAATTTATGCATGTTTTGTTATTATTTTTTAAATGAAACATAAAAAAACTATATTTAAATATAATAAAAATATAAGAAAATTAAATAAAAATGAATCAATATACATGCAAAGATTAAAATTATTAATAGATGATGAGTTGGATGAGATAATTATATCAATATTACCAATATTTGCTTCGTATGATTATAAAATAAGACCATTAATATTTAATAAAAATATCTTACATAAGATAGAGGTAAATCATGGAAAAATAATACCAGAAAATTTAATAATAAATGCTAATGATTGGGATTATATTATTAAAAATGTTGACGGAAATAGAGATAAGATAAATCTGATAAAAATGATAAATGATAGGCATTATATTACAATAGGAGCTAATAGATTTAATGGATTTTTTGTAGTAACTCATTATGAATCTAGGCCTAAAAAAATAAATACAATAAAAAATCTCCTTATAAATAAAGGAGATTCTTTAAACCGTATAGGAGGGGCGGCAAATATTTCCTCATTTGCAACTTTCTCTGGTTAAAGAGACTGCAAGCTGGCTGGGCCTTTCCAGCGTCATTACGGATGTATTTATATTATAATATGTAAAAATTTTGTCAATAAAATATTTTTGACTTCTATAAAAATGCTATAATATATACATGAAAAAAAATATAGGAAAGATAGATAGAATTATTAGATTTATATTTGGTATCATAGCTTTTGTTTCGGTGTTTTTTGTAACAGGGTTAATATTTAAGGTAATTTTAATTATAATAGGATTATTTTGTTTTTATCAAGCTATAGTAGGTTGGTGTTTGTTATATCAATTGATAGGTAAAAATACTTGTCCTATAAAGTAAATCTTGAATTTCAAATATACTTTATTATTCTTATCTAGAAAGAATACAATCATAACCTTTTATCAGGAATTAATTAAGAATATAAAGTTGTTGGGTGATATAGTGATAGGTATCAAATCTTTTTTGTGAGATATTTTTTTACTAGATTAATTATATATTTTTGATATTTTTA
>CAZHNC010000011.1:0-10759 GCA_964532765.1 uncultured Candidatus Saccharibacteria bacterium
AGATGTTAGAAACGATGCTCTTGCATTACAAAGACTTGATGAAGCTGCTGAAAAAGCAAAAATCGAACTTTCTTCTGCTGTAGATACTGAGATAAATATTCCTTTTATCACATCTGATGCAACAGGTCCAAAACATCTTGTATTGAAAATGACTCGCGCTAAACTTGAAGAACTTGCAGATGAGTTTATAACTCGTGCTATACAGATAACAAAAAGAGCTATAGAAGCTTCACCTTTCAAGATTGCTGATATACAAGAAGTTATATTGGTTGGAGGTCAAACACGTATGCCTAAGATAAAAGAAGCTGTTAAAGAGTTGTTTGGACGTGAACCAAATCAATCTATAAATCCAGATGAGGTTGTTGCTTTAGGTGCTGCAGTTCAAGGTGGTATTCTTGGTGGAGATGTAAAAGATATACTTCTTCTTGATGTTATACCACTTTCACTTGGTATAGAAACTATGGGTGGAGTTGCTACTCATCTAATAGAAAAAAATACTACTATACCAACCTCACGCTCACAGATATTTTCAACAGCTGCTGATAATCAAACATCAACAGAGATACATATAGTTCAAGGGGAGAGAGCTATGGCTGCTGATAATAAATCTTTAGGTAGATTTGTTTTGGATGGTATACCACCAGCCCCACGCGGTGTTCCACAAATAGAGGTTACTTTTGATGTAGATGCAAATGGTATTTTAAATGTTAAAGCTAAAGATAAAGCTTCAGGAAAGGAAAATACTATACGTATAGAAGCATCAACTGGTCTTTCTAAAGATGATATAGAACGTATGAAAAAAGATGCTGAGATGCATGATGCAGAAGATAAAAAGAAAAAAGAGATTATAGAAGTTAGAAACACTGCAGACCAAGCAATATATACAGCGGAGAAGAGTTTAAGAGAAAATAAGGACAAATTAAGTTCAGAACTAATCTCATCTGTAGAGGCTAAAATAGGTGCTCTAAGATTATCTAAAGATAAAGATGATATAGAGGTTATTAAGACAGATACAGAGGCTTTATCTATGGAGTTAGCTAAAGTTCATGATGAGGTATCAAAAGCTGGTGCTACTCAAAGTTCAGGTTCAGAGGCTAGTTCAAGTCAAGACGGAACTCAAGGTGATACAGGTTCACAACCAGATGGTGATATAAAAGATGCGGAAGTAAAATAAATTTAGTCATAAATACATTAAAAAATCGAGGTGATAAACTTCGGTTTTTTTGTTATTATAATCCTCATGTGTGGTATATCAGGTTTTATAAATTATAAAAATTATCAAGATAAAGATTTATTAAAAAGATCACTCGATGTTATTACTCATCGTGGTCCTGATGATTATGGGACTTTTTATACTGATTCATTTTCTATGGGTATGAGACGTTTATCTATTATAGATATAGCTCATGGTAAACAACCTATATCAAATGAAGACGAAAATGTTATAGTAGTTTTTAATGGTGAAATATATAATTATCTTGAACTTAAACCTGAACTTGAATCTAAAGGTCATGTATTTAAGACTCATAGTGACACTGAAATACTAGTTCATGGCTATGAAGAATGGGGTAATGATTTACCTAGACGCTTAAGGGGAATGTTTGCCTTTTCTTTGTATGATAAAAAGGCTGATAAGCTATTTATTGCACGTGATCATTTTGGTATAAAACCACTTTATTATCATTTACAAGATGGAAAAATAACAGCTTTTGCTTCAGAAATAAAATCAATACTTGAAAATAGTGATATTAAAAGGGATGTAAATATTCCATATATATATTATTATGTTTCTTTTCAATATAATCCAAATACAGAAACTTTTTTCAAAGATATATACAAACTTTCACCTGGACATTTTTTGGAAATAGAATTAAATACAGGTAAATATAATATAGAAAAATATTGGCAATGGAATTTACGTAATGATAGAGATGTTAATTATGAACAAACACGTAAGAATATAAAACAGACATTAACAGACTCTGTTAAACATCATATGATTGCAGATGTTCCTGTTGCTTCTTTTTTGTCATCAGGTGTAGATTCTTCTATCATAGCCATGTTAGCTCAAAAAGAGATGATATTACATGGTAAAAAACTAAAAACTTTTACTATAGGGTTTAAGGATTTAGATTCTGAGATTAAAGATGTTAAAGAGTTTGCAGATTTCATTAAAACTGACCATAAAGAAATTATTGTGAATTTTGAAGATTATTTTGAATCATTAAAAAAATGTGTTTGGCATTTTGATGAACCTGTAGCTGATCCTTCAGCTATATCTTTATATTTATTATCTCGTGAGGTTGCTAAAGAGGTGAAAGTTGTCATGTCAGGTGAGGGTGCTGATGAATTATTTGGTGGTTATAGGATATATGAAGAATCACATAATAAATATATACAACTTATATCAAAACAACCTGATTGGTTTAAGAAGTATTTTATGATGCCAATATTATTTACAGTCAACGTGAATGTTAGATTATTTCCTTTTTTAAAACAGTTTCCAGGTGTATCTTTTTTAAATAGATCATTAATACCTGTAAGAAAAAGATATATTGGCAACGCTGACTTATTTAAAGAGGATGAGAAAATAAAACTATTTAAAGGTTATAAAAGTCAAGACTTGACACATAAATTAGATTTACAGCAAATAGATGTTTCAAAATTATCAGAATCAGAATATATGCAATTTGTTGATATTCATAATTGGATGAGGGGTGATATTTTACAAAAAGCTGATAAAATGACTATGGCAAATTCTTTAGAATTACGTGTTCCTTTCCTTGATATAGAAGTATCAAAAGTTGCTGAAGGTTTAATAGATGAATGGAAATATGAAAATGGAATAACAAAAAAAATATTAAGAGATGCTTTTTCAGATGATATACCAAATAAAACAAAAGATAGACCAAAGTTAGGTTTTCCTACACCTTGGCATATATGGCTTCAGAAAGACGCTTATAGAGTTAAGGATATTATATTAAATAATAATCTTATAAAAGATATATGTAATACAGATTATATAGAAAATTTATTTTCTGAAAATAATTTGAAAAATAAATTTACAGCTAGAAGAATTTTTACTTTATTAATGATTTCACTATGGTATAATACTTTCATAAATAAAAATGATGAAAAATAATTTTAAAAACAATTTGAGAAAAAATACACAAAAAGGCTTTTTAGAGTTAATAGTTATTATTTTAGTTGCTATTATCTTATTAAGATTTTTAAATATAGATATAGATTCTATATTAGCAAAAGAATGGTTCCGTGAATTTATGGCTTATACTAAAGATATGTTGATTATGGTTTGGCAAGATATGATATCTATCATAGATGCTATAAGAAAATCATAATATAAAAATAGAAAACCCTTGATACGTTTAGTGTCAAGGGTTTTTGAGATAGGTGTATCTAATCATCTATACATCCTCTGCCTATGTGATGATGTCTGTGAGAGTCTCTGTATTCATCATCTGTTGAAAATGATGATAATGGTAGATGAAACTGTCTGGCTTTTGGTTGTATTATAGGATTAAAGATTCTATCTCTGTTTATTGGGTCTTTTTGCCAATACAATATCTGATGAGGGTATGATTTTGATATGATAAACAACTTACCCTCAAGACAAATAAAAATGTTAATGTCCATGATAATATTGATTATACGAACAAATTATCTATTGTCAATAATTTTCTGTATCTCTGTTGTTGGTATACCACCAGTTATAATAGTATTATTATTTATAATAAATGAAGGTGTTGCACTTATTCCTAGATCTATCGCATCTTGTTTATCTGTCATTATTTGTTTAACGTATATATCTTTCTTGGATTCATTTACAATTAATTCATAATCATAACCTAAATCTGTTATGATTTTTTTAATAAAATCTTCTCTATCTTTCTTTGGTAATATTGACCATTGTGAAAATGTTTCAAAAACTTTGGCGTGTATATCTTGATATGCTTTATTTCCTAATATTTGAGAAGCTAAAACTATACTTGCTATATCTATAGATGTTTGACCGTGAATAGGGAATATCTTTCTTGTAATTATTATATTTGAACCATATATATCCAATAATTGTTTAGATATAATTTCTCCATTTGTGGCACATGCGGGACATTCATAATCTAAAAATTCTGTGACATATATAGTTGATGAAGTAGCTTTTGTTGATGTTGATAATGTATTTGGTGACAATGGTAATGTATTATTTGTCTCATTTTTATCTTTATCTACACCTGTTATTTTAGGATTATAGTCTCTGGATATTTTTGTTTTATCTAAGATAAGATTTGATTTTATATATTTTGAATAATCTTTTGCTTCGTTACTATTATTGTTTATATTTTTTTTAAATAGGGTTATACCACCAAATATAATAATAGCTGTTAATCCTAATATACTTATTATAATTTTTGTTTCTGTTTTCATTTTTTATTTTTTAATTTTTTATTTTTTATTATTTATTATTTTTCAATTTTCCTATCTATAAATGATAATGTTATTATTATAATAAAACTTATCAATGACATCATAGGTATTGTCAGGAAACCAAAATATTCAACATATTTACTTGTGCATGATATACCTGCTGTACAAAATTCATTTTTAATAACACCTATATATAATAGATTGTGATATATAGCTATTATTAAACCTAATATTGATATAGGAATAATGTATTGATATATTTTTTTTTCTTTTCTTAATTTAGCTATTATTATAATAGGAAATAGGGAATACATACATATTCTTTGATACCAACATAAAACACATGGTTCATATCCTTTTATGTCACTATAATATAAACTACCTAATATAGCTAAAGTTACTTGTATCAATATGATATAAATTATATTTTTCTTTATAATATCTATGAATTTTTTAATAATCATGGATATAATTGTAGTATTTGTATACTACAATATAAAGTTGACTTTGTATTCATGTATTGTTATATATCAATGCAATATTGTTATAAATGTTATATATAAAACACCTATAATCATAGCTAATAGGTTTTGATACATATGTTTTTTATCTTTACAATGAGCCTCAGGTAATATATCTGAAGTTGATACATATAACAATATACCGGCAAATATTCCAAATATTAATCCCATTATCTTATCAGGAAATGTAAAAAATAAACCTATTATAATACCTATTGTTGGAGCTATTGAATCTATTATTAATAATTTTTTAGAATGACTTAGACTAACAGTATTGAAGCCGTCTGAAAAATCATGAGCTATAACTCCTATGGCTATAGCTATACCAAAAACAGGTGATATATTATATGCTAAACCTATAGCAATACCATCAAATAATGAATGTGATATAAGTGCCCAAGCACCCATTTTTTTTGATTTAACATGATCATGATGTTCATGATTTTCTATTGTATGACTAGGGTGTAATGAGAAGAATTTTTCTAATATATGGAATATTATAAAACCAAAAACTACTGATAATAATATTATTGGCGAATCATTTAATTCTATGACTTCTGGTATTATTTCCAAAAAAATCAATGTTAATAAAGTACCAGCTGTTAATCCGGAAAATATATGAATAAATTTTTTATATTTAAATGCTATATATCCACCAAATAATGTTGATAAAAAAGATAATAATCCTATATATATTAATTGCATTTAATAAATATAGCATAGATTTTAACAATCTTTTATATATAATTCTCTAAATTTCTCCCAATCGAAAAAAGCTATATTCCTGATACTGTCCATTGCTAATCTCATATTCATATCTATACGTGCTCTTATCATAGTGTGTATATAATCACTTCCATATTGAGCTTTCATTAAGAAGGTGGCTGGTGTGTATATATTATTTAACATATCATCACACATATCATCTTCATCATCTGATAATTGTCTAGCATTTAGATAATATTCAAAAAATCTATATGTCTCTGTATATGTCTCGCTATCTGATTTGTAACCCAATAACCATATTATTATTAATGGTGATATTACTATACCTATAGATTTTTTATTTACATTGTCACATATATATTTAAAATGATAATGTATATCAGATATGATCTTGTTATCTAAATAATAATTATCCATTGTATTTAATATATTATTTATAATATTTACTTTATTTACATCATTGTTAACTAAAGCATAAAAATCTTTTATACTTTTTTGTAACATTATATTAGCTATAGATATACATATGTTTATATGTTCTTTTTCTATTTTTTTATCTCTAAGATAATCATATAAAGTGTAAGCAATACATGCCTGAATGTTTACTTTTCCTAATATAAATAATTCATTATCTATATCTATGTTATCTTTATTCTCAAAACAGTTAAAAAACCAATATGGTAATAAACTTATAGATTTGAAAAAATTTTTATTCTTACTAATTTTATTTATAATATAATTTACATTATTTTCATCACATAATCTATGTATATTTTCTGATACTGTGGAATATATTGATTCAAATAATATTTCTTCATGTTTTTTTAATTGCATTTTAATATGTTAACAATATCATCATAAAGTTTTCATAAAGAAAAGATAAAATTTTAATTAAGAATATGTTAATATTTATAATATGTCACAATATTATAGCGATGCTATCTTCTGGATAGATGTAGATAAAATAAAACCAAACCCATATCAACCAAGAAAGGATTTTGATCCTATCGCATTACAAGATTTATCGGAATCTATACGTATGTATGGTCTACTTCAACCTATAACAGTAACAAGAGTTGAAACCTTAAAAGAAGATGGAGGATTAGCTGTTCATTATGAATTGATTTCTGGTGAAAGAAGAACTAGAGCATCAAAAATAGCTGGTTTATCACAAATACCGGCAATCATAAGAGCTAGGGAGGAAGATGCTAGAACTAAACTGGAACTTGCTATTATCGAAAACATACAAAGAGAGGATTTGAATGTTATAGATAGAGCAAAAGCTTTTCAGCAACTTGTTAAGGATTTTGGTTTTAAACATGCTGAAGTTGCTCAGAAGATGAATAAATCAAGAGAGTATGTTACAAACAGTATGAGATTATTATCTTTACCTGAACATATGTTACAGGCTTTGGGTGAAAAGAGGATTACAGAAGGTCACACTAGACCATTGCTTATGTTGGTTGATAGACCAGAAGAACAAGAAACTTTGTTTCAAGACATTTTAACAAGAAAATTAAATGTACGTGAATCAGAGATGATAGCTAGACGTATAGCAAAAGATAGGGCACGTAAAAAAGAAAAAGAATTAAATCCAGAAATTATAGAGTTTGAACATAAGTTTAATGAAGTGTTAGGTACAAAAGTTCACATAGAATCAAAAGAAAAAGGGGGGCAGATAACTATTGATTATTATGATTTAGTTGATTTAAAAAAGATTTTAGATAAACTTCAAAATGAACAAAGTGAGAAATTGGATGAAGAGGAAAATATATCATCTGTTTTAGTTAATGAAAATGGGGATGAAATAATTATAGAAAATGAAGTAGTTTCAATTTCAAAAGAGGGTGATGATAAAGATGAAGATCCTGGTATATATAATGTGATGGGTTTTAGTGTGTAAAGAAAATATTATGATAAAAATTACTCATTCAAGAAAAGAATGAGTAATTTTATTATTCGACTTTAGTAAAATTTTAATAAAAATCAACCTTATTTTTTATGAAATTTATTTCTTTTGAAAACCTCTTGGTTTTTTAGGTGTATTTAATAGTTCCAATGCTTCCTCTAATGTAACTTTATAAACATCTTGATTTTTAAGTGATCTAAAATCTCTTTCACAGCCGATATATGGGCCAAAACGACCTTTATTTGCTATAACTTCTTTTCCATTAGCTGGATTAATACCAAGTACCCTAGGAAGTGATAGATAAAGTAATGCATTTTCAACTGTAACATCTTTTATATCAACCTCTTTTGGTATAGATGCCATACGAGGTTTTTTATTTTCTTTATTTTTTTCACCAAGTTGTACATATGGACCAAAACGACCAGTTTTTACATATATAGGTAGTTTACTTTCAGGATCTATCCCTATTGGTTCTTCAGCTTTTATTTCAACACCATCTATAGTTAAAGCACCATCACATTCTGGAAAATTTGAACATGATAAGAATTTTCCATTTTTAGATAATTTTATATTCATATTTCCGCCGCATTTTGGACACTTAAATTCTGATTCACCTAGATTGGTTATCTTTGCTGTATTACTTTTTTCTTTTATATCTTTTGAGAATGGTCCGTAAAAATCTTTTAATGTTTGTAGATATTTTGCTTCACCATTTGATATAAGGTCAAGTTTATCTTCCATCTCTGATGTAAAAGAGTCTGATATATATTTAGCAAAATTTTCTTCTAAAAATGTTGAAACAACATCACCTGTATCTGTTGGTTTAAGTGCACGTCCAATCTTTTCAACATATTCTCTCTCTTCAAGAGTACGCATTATGGATGCAAAAGTTGATGGTCGTCCTATACCTCTTTTATCTAATTCTTTTATAAGCCCAGCTTCTGTGTATCTACTTGGTGGTTCTGTAAATTTCTCAAGATTTTCTATAGATACAAAATCCATATTAATATCTTTGTTTAATTCTGGTAAGTAAACTTCTTCGCCTGTAGAATCAGGATCAGCTATGAGCCAACCATCAAATATGATACGTGATCCATTTAAAGAGAATTCAGGAAAATTTTCTTTTTTATAATTTTTTATAGATGAAGTTATTTTAGTGCGAAGTGTTAAAGCATCAGACATTTGTGAGGATAGGGTTCTATTATGAATTAGCTTGTAAAGCTTTTTTTCATCTTCTGTATTTCCAGCCACTTTTTTGTTTATATCTGATGGACGTATAGCTTCATGGGCTTCTTGAGCATTTTTTACTTTTGAAGCAAAGTTTTTCCTATCTAGATATTTTTTATCATAGTTTTTTAATATAAATTTCTCTATAGAATCCAATGCTTGATTACTTAAACTTGTACTATCAGTTCTCATGTATGTTATTGCACCATGCTCATAAAGTTTCTGTGCGGCACGCATGGTTCTTGATGGTGAAAAACCAAGTCTGGTTGATGCAACCTGTTGAAGTGTTGAAGTTATAAATGGGGGACGGGCTGCTCTTTTTACTTCAGAATTTTGTATATCAACAATATACCAATTATTTTTATTTTTTTCAGATTTTTCAATTATTTCTTCAGCTCTGTTTTTATCTTTTATCTCTTCATTACATGTAAACTTCAATACATCCTTTTTGTTTTGTGATAGATTTGCATATATGACATAATATGCTTCTGGTATAAAGGCACGTATTTCTCTTTCTCGTTCCATTATGATGCGTAAAGCAGGGGATTGAACACGTCCGGCTGATAAACCATATCTAACTTTTTTCCATATAAGTCCTGATAGATCATAACCAACAAGTCTGTCCAACACACGACGGGCTTCTTGTGCATGAAAAAGATTCATATCTATATCTCTAGGATTTTTTATAGCTTCAAGAACTGCTTCTTTGGTTATCTCATTGTAAGTTATACGTTTAGGTTTTTTAAGTTTAAGAGCTTCTTTTAAATGCCATGCTATAGCCTCTCCTTCACGATCAGGATCTGATGCTAGATATACATCATCAACTTTATGTAGAGCTTGCTCTAGGTCACGTATAACTTTTTCTTTACCTTTTGATATTTCATAATGAGGTATAAATCCACCTTCTATATCTATGGCTTTTTTATTTGATTTAGGTAAATCTCTTATGTGCCCAACAGAAGACATGATGATGTAATCATCATTTAAAAAACCTTCTAATTTCTTAATTTTTGAGGGTGACTCAACTATTATTAGGTGTTTACTCATGTGTATAGTCATAACATATATATATAGAGTGTTGCAACCGATTTTATATGGGGATAATTATTTATGTCTAATGATATAAATAAAAAACCTGTCTTTAATAGACAGGGTGATAACAAAGTTGCTTCGGTCGGGTTTATACACACCCATGTATTCCCGACCGAAGCGTGGCAATGCCTTTCCTTATATGTTCAGTCAACCTCGCATAGGTTAACTACTCTAATACAGTATCACGTATTATGTATTGAGTCAAATTTTTTTAAATATTAGCGTAATATTATTTATTAATATCTATATTATAAATCATTGCGATCTGTCTTATTATTTCTTCTAATGTATCTGACTTTATAAAAATTTTTGCACCTTTATCTATAAGTTCATTTGTACCTTGTGAATTTCTAGAGAAAATATTTCCCGGTATAGATAAAACTTCACGATTGTAATCTGTTGCCAAATTGGCTGTTATAAGAGTTCCTGATTTTTCTTCAGCTTCTATTACTATAGTTATATGTGAAAAACCAGCCATTAGACGATTTCGAACAGGAAAAGTCCATAAACTAGATCTTGTTTCAGGTTCAAATTCGTTTATTATAAGACCTTTATTCTCTAGTATCTCATATTTTAAATCAAGATGAGCTCTTGGGTAAAAATAATCATCATGTATACCAGAACCAGGTATACATATGGTAGGTATATTATTTTTAATCGATAATGTATGAACAAATCCATCTATTCCATAAGCGGCTCCGGATATAGTGGCTATATTTTTAAAATCTTTTAATGTGTTTAAGATATATTCAGTTACTTGTATACCATAAGGTGAAGCTTTTCTTGAACCTATAATACATATGTATATGTATTTATCTATTAATAAATCAATATTACCCTC
>CAZHNC010000012.1:0-10723 GCA_964532765.1 uncultured Candidatus Saccharibacteria bacterium
TGAGGGATCTGAAAAGTTTTTTTAAGAAATATTTATCTAAAATACTCAATATTTTTCAAAATCTTTTTCTTATCATTATCACCAGGTATACTCACTTTACTTCCTACGCTTGAAAAAGGTATTAACTCATATGAAAATTTACTCTTATCTTTATTTAAATTTAAAGATACACCTATACCATGAGTGGTGTTAAAAGAAAAATATTGATCAAATATAAAATTACCCAATGAATAAAATACATATTTATCTTTATATTTTTCTATAGATTGAATAACATGAGGATGATGACCTATGATAATATCAGCACCTTCATCTAACCATCTATGTGCTAATGATATTTGTTTTTTACTAGGACTAGTTTTATATTCTATACCCCAATGAGGATATACAATAATATAATCCAAACCTTGTTTTTTGAATTCTTTTATTTTCTTAGAAACATTTTCATCTCCTTTATATGAAAATTCATGCCAACCTATAAGACCAATACAAATATCTTTTACACATGTAGTAGTAGCCATTAAATCAATATTATTTATAGGACTACCAAAATATTCTATATTATTATTTTTTAAAAATTCTCTTGTCTGATTTAAACCAATTTGACCAAAATTATCAGTATGATTATTTGCTAAAGATACAATATCTACACCTGCATCTTTTAAAGCTTTTGATGTAGTAGTTGCAAATGTAAACTGAAAACCAGATATGGCTTTACCGTTTGGTAATACCAGTTTTGATTTATAATTTGTTATAGGACCCTCAAGATTTGCTATGGTTAAATCATGTTTAGCTATAGTTGTAGTAGCTGGACCAAATATGTATTCATACCCATTTTTACGTGCAGTAACTAATACACCTCTATCAAACATCATATCTCCTAAAAACAATATAGATATATTTTCTGAAGCATTAACTATAAAAGAATAAAAAATAAAACTTATAAGGAATACCCTTTTGAACATTTGTGCTCTCGGTAGGAATCGAACCTACATTAACGGCTTAGAAGTCCGCAGTTCTATCCATTGAACTACAAGAGCTATATAATATATATACCATTACTTAGTAGAAGTTGCAATACCTGAGCTTGAAGTGGAAGTTGTGGTTGAATTTTTGTTATTATTTATAATAGAATTCAAATTATTTAATAAAATATTGCTATATAACACATCTTTTTGATCATATTTTTCAATACTTTTATTTAAATTAATAACATTCTTTAAAAATTTATTATTTGATTTTGTAGAAGTTGAATTATAAACAACATTACTCATAGCATCATTTTCAGCTGAATTTATATGCATCTTTATATCGAAAAAAGTATATATTGAATACAATAATATCAAAATAAAAGCTAATAGATTTAAAATAAGTATAAAATACCAATGTAAAATTGGGTTAAATTCCTGTTTTTTTAATTTATTAAAATTACTTAATTTCATTTTTTTGATATATAATTAATTTAATATTTGCAGTATTTAATCTATTAAGATTACTTGTATTTATAGATATCTCATCTATATATGATATCAAAGGTAAATTATTTAATAAATCAATAAAATCTTCTATTTTTTTAATATCGCCTGATACTCTAATATCAATAACTAACTCTCTGGCATTAAATTCACTTATCAATGAATTATCTCTATTTGAAACAGATAAAACAGGGGAAGATTCGCCTGTAACTAATCCAGTTAATTTTGTATAACTCTCTATTTGATTAATTAAACTTAAGACCTCCTTTCTATCTTTTGATAAGATATATTTCTGCATTTTTAAATATTGCTCAGAATCTTTGGAAAAAAATTTTCTATATATATCTAAAGTATTTTTATCACTATTTAATTCTGCTAACCTTATATAATTCATAGATATTGAATTTCTGTATTTACCTATTTCTAAAATTATATATATTGATATTACGAATATAATAATAGATAAAAGAAAGAATATTATTAAATTTTTATTTTTTTTGTTTTGTAAAAAATTATTCATAACTTAAATTTTGATTAAATGAAAAAGATTTACTTTGACTAAAAACTGAATACGGTAATTCTGCACCTTTATATTTAGATTCATTCAACTTATCGATAATATTATTAGCAGTATCTTTATTATCTATAATAGCATTTATAGTTATTTTTTTATTTGTTGAGTTTATTGTTATGTTCAAAATATTTACGCCTGGTATTGATTTATATATAGATACAATATCTCTATATACATCAACAGTTTTTCTATCAACATTTAAACTTAATAAAGATATATCATTGTTTATATTAGAAGTCTGATTTTTTATATCCTCAGGTTTATATTTATCTATTTCACTTTGTAACACCCTTATTCTTTGATTAACTATATTTTCATCAGCTTTAAATAAAAAATATGAAGGAAATAAAGATATTATAAATAATACAAATAATATAATAATACTAACACTTAGTATTTTTATAAGTGATGCATAATAATCATTTAATATTTTATTCTTTTGTTTTTCTGTTATTAGAAATAGCATATTTTTATTTTAATTTTGACAAAGCTAAACCTATAACTGTCGCATATTGATATGAATCAATCTTATTTATTTGTGGTATCTCCTCATTTACATCAAAAGTATTTATCCAAACATTTGGTTTATCTATTTTTATAGCCAATTTATTTGTCATTATATTTATAAACTCTGATTCTATAATATCAAAATGGGTTGAACTTATGATAATTGATTTTATTTTATTAAATCCATATTGTTTATTTTGCTCAACATAAGAAAGCCAGAAAATTAATATCCTATATATATCTCTTATTACCTCTTCCAGAATCTCCTTTCTTTGTATTTTTAAATCATCATCAAATAGACTTTTATTTATAGTAGATGTATATAAAACCATTCCATTTGATACTATTGAAACAACTATATATTTTTTTTCTATACCAACTATACAATAAGAATTATTATCATCTTTATCTATAAGAGATTTACTCAAGGCTTGATTTTGAACCAAAAAAGAAACTATTTTCATATTAGCTTTTTCAAAAGCGTCAATATAATCATCTATTACCCTCTTTGATGATACAGTGATCGATAATAATTTCTTATTATTTTGTAAATCAACAACTTCAACATAATCAAAAATAGCTTCATCTGCACGCAATGGAACATTTTCCTCTATTTTAAATTCTATTTGATTACGTATTGAGGAAACATCACCGCCTTCAACTTCTTGAGTATATATATAAGCAACTTCTTCCGGTAAAGAAACTTCAACATATTTATATTTAAATTTTTTTTGTATTTTCTTTAATACATCTAAAACTTCTGTATTTTCAGATAAAAGATTATTCTTATCTAAGGTTTTATTCAATCTTTCTGTACCAAATGATTTTATAGATAAACCATCATATTTATAATCAAACATAATATGTCTTATATGATCAGAACCAATATCAATACCCGCCCTATCAAATCTTATTGACTTTGGTATTGGTATATTTCTTTTTAGTTTATCTAAAAATTTATTCATATTTTTTTAAGACAATATAGTTCCTATAGGTAAATCTCTAGTTGCTTCAACTAAAGCTAAACCCTGACCATCTTTACCAGCTAAGATCATAGCTTGACTCTCTATACCCATTATTGACCTTGGCTCAAGATTTGTTACAAATATTTTTTTGCTACCAATAAAATTTTCTAAATCAACATGACCAGCTATACCTGATACAACAACCCTTGTTTTATCTTCACCAAAATCAACTTCTAATTGTAATAATTTATCTGAACCATCAACAAGATCCGCTTTTATAATTTGTCCAACTTTTAATTCAACTTTTTTAAACTCATCAAATGTAATCATATTAATGATTATACTATATTTTTGATTTTGAATCGAGAAAATTTTGTAATATTAAGGCAGCAACCTTAGCATCATCTTTTTTTGTTGATTCTCTAATAGTTTTTGCATTTTTAGAAAAATTCTTTGAATTTTGTTTTTTTTGAAAATTAAATCTATTTTCTGAATTTATCATAGAAGTTGTAAATCTCTCATCGATTCTATGAATATTAAATAAATTATCTTTATTTAAATTGTGGATAAATTCTTTTATATCTTTCTCTATAGGATTATCCTGACCATTCAAATTTAAAGATTTACCTATAATTATATCTTTAATGTTTTCAATTTTAGCTATATTTTGTATATATTTTATATGATTTCCTTGTTTTTTGTCGACAAATAAAATATCTTTAGGAAAAGCTATTTTTCCATCTAAATCACTAATACTTATACCGATTTTTTTTAGACCATAGTCTACCCCTAGATATTTCATAGATAATCTGATAATATCATAAAGGTATATCGACGTATACAGTATGGAGGAGTGGCAGAGAGGTCGATTGCACCTGTCTTGAAAACAGGAGGGCCTTTACGGGTCCCGTGAGTTCGAATCTCACCTCCTCCGCTTTTGAAAATAATACCCGGTCTTATACCGGGTATTATTTTTGAATAGGAGGAGAGGAAGCAAACAGCTTTACTTCCGTGGGAGATTCGAAAAGCTTTTCTATGTTTTTGAGAATCCGTAGGATTCGATAAAACGAGAAAAGGTGTACTGACCATGTAATGGTCGAATCCCACCTCCTCTCACTAAACCATAGTAAAAAAGAGCACACCCTGAGTGTGCTCTAATAGATGAGATTTTATCTCTTATTCAAGATCATTTTACCTTTTTTAAGATAACTATCATAATAACAAATAAAACTCCTAAAGTTTGAACCAAAACATCTACCTTCAAGAATCCAATGTTTTCCTGTTGAATCATTACGTTTGACGGAATTTATACAAGCCAGAAATTGAAGCATATTATTCACAACAAATTCAACTCTTCCGTCACCTTTAATATATTTTTTACAAGATTCGGAAAAATCCCTATTTCTCATGAGTGAAATATTAATCTCTTCAATACTTGGACCGGTAACAAAAACCTCTATTTCTTTTGACATATTTTTATCTACACAATGAACACGGACTTATAAGAGGAAGTCCTATACCTCTTTTTTCAATAATCAATGATTATTAAAACTTGATACACTTGAACAAGTATAAACACAGTAAATCAATCATATATTTTTGTCAATATATAACAGATGATATAATAAATATATGAATTGGATTATATATGCCCTATTATCAGCCATATTTGCTTCACTTGTAGCAATATTCGGTAAAATAGGTTTAAAAAACATAGATTCAACCCTGGCCACAACAATAAGATCAATTGTTATGGCTATATTTTTAATAATAACAGCATTTTCATTAGGTAAATTTAATTTTCTAAATACACTAGATAATAAAGCCATAATATTTATTATCTTATCAGGGGTATCTGGTGCATTATCTTGGTTATTTTATTTTTTAGCAATTAAAATAGGACCTGTAACAGCTGTAGCAGCCATAGATAGAACTAGTATAGTCTTTGTATTTATATTATCTATATTATTTTTAAGTGAATCATTAACTATAATGAAAAGCATAGGAGCTGTATCTATAGTATTAGGTGCTATATTGATGGCAATATAGATAATGTAATAAAATACATTCAAGACTCGTATTAACAATTAAGGATAAAGCATTTTATGTTTACCTTATATAAGTGCATATAAATAATAAAATATTATGAAAAACAAAAATAAATTAAAATTAATATTATCAATAATGATTGTTGGAATCATACCAACAATAACTTATGCAGAGAACCGTGAAAGAGAAAACAATAGAGATGATCGCAGACCAGAAAACATGAAGATGAATCAAGGGATGATGTATAGAAAAGATAACTCATCCACAACAACACCCGTGATGAATAGAAATAAAAATCAGCAAAATGTTGGTATAGGAGGTGTTATAAAGACAATCTCTCCAACACTTTTAACTATAGATAATATAGGTAGAAACAATGCAACCACAACTTACAATGTAAATCTAAACGCTAGTACAACATATAGATACGGCACAACAACATCATCTTTTTCTTCACTTACAATAGGGCAACATGTTATGGTATTAGGAAATCTATCAACAACAACTAAAACTATAGATGCAAAATCAGTGAATATAATAGACTCAGAAATAAGAAATAGAGATATAGATAATAAAACAATAAAAGCATCATCAACATCTTCAAATGAAAGTGGTATGTTCCATAAGATGTTAAATTGGTTTAAAAACAAATTTAAATAAAATTAATCTTAATAAAAATAAAAACCTATCAAAATGTGATAGGTTTTTATTTTTATTCTCTGATTTTAATAGAAAAATCCTCACTTTCTTTATACATCTCACCCTTTTTATTTACATTAAAAACATCTCTGATGTTATCATAAGATAAATCAGTATCTATTAACCCCAGATCGTAAACCAATTTATCTGAATCTGCTGGAAACATTACCCTCTTATCATACCAAGGTATTTTATTAGGACTTATATCATTCACATGCTTAACTATATTTGTGGTACAAGTATTTGTTACTGTATTATAAAATTCCGGCTCTGTATAGAGTTTATTTACTCTATGTATAATACTAAGAAATAATTCTTTAGATTTTTCTTTTGAAGTTTTTATTGGATAAATAAAAACCTTATCCTTTCTGTGATTTATGCGTAAATCCACAACATCCTTTTCATCTGCTAATACATACATCAATTCATATTTATTAAATAAACCCTTTATCGGGTGAAATGATTCACCTTTTTCTTTCCTAATTTCTACAGAAACAGATAAAAATACATTATCTTCAAATTCAAAACTTAAAAAAGTATGAGCAGATCCAGGTATACCAGAAAAAGGTTCTACTATATACCAAATTTTTTTTAAATTATTTAAATCATAATCTTTATCATAATAATGTTCTACATATGAAGTGGTTGAACTGTATCTAAAATCCCTAATATTTTTTATAGACACTAAATCTCCTTTTATATAAGCTATAGGTAATATTTTTTGATCATTATTCCAATCTCTATCGTTAGAAGGTTTTGTAAAAATATTTAAAATAACAAAAAATATAATTATTATTATAATAAATATAAATATTATTTTTAATAATAATTTAGAAAATATTTTAAACATATATTGAAATCATTTTAACATAAAATCACCCCCTACCTGCCAAATAACCAGTAGTCCAACATATCTGTAAACTATAACCACCAGATGGTCTATCTATATTCAATAAATCACCAACTATGTATAGATTTTTTACAATCTTGGATTGCATATTTTTAAAATCAATCTCCTTTAAATCAACACCCCCATCAGAAACTATCGCCTCATTTTCATCGAGTAAACCATTTATATTTATTTTCAAACTTTTTAAGTTGTCTATAAATGTTATTCTCATCTCTTTGGTAACTTGAGTGCCAGTTATATTTCCATCTATTTTAGAATTTTCTAAAATAATATTAACAATATTTTTATTTAAAATATCAGATAAAATATTCATAACTTTTTTCTTTGCATTATTTTGAAACAAATCAGTTAGATATTTATTTAATGCACCATGATCATATTTATTCAACAAATCAATACTTATATACACTTTACAATTCTGATCCAAGTAATCACTTATCTCTTTACTCATATTCAAAATAGTTGGACCAGATACACCAAAATGAGTAAACAATATTTTCCCTTTTTTTGCATTAACTTTTTTATCATCAATAAAAAGATTGATTTTTATATCTTGCAAAACTAAACCCTGTATTTGCTTTATCCATTTATCATTAGAGCGAAGTGGTACAAGTGAAGGTTTTGGTGTGTGAATCTTATGTCCCATCTTTTCAAGCCATATATATGCATCTCCCGTAGATCCAGTCTCAGGATGAGATGTTCCACCAGTTGCCAATATATATCTTCTAGCTTTATATACATCTTTTTGTGTTTTTACACCAGTCACCTTTCCGCTTTCAAACAATATATCTTCAACTTTAGCATTACTTAATATTTCCAAATTTTTATTTTTCTTTATATCATTCAATAAAACATTAAAAACACTTTTAGCACTATCAGAAACAGGAAATACACGACCATATTCCTCAACCTTTGTAGGCATATTTCTATCATTAAAATACTTTAAAGAATCCTCTACACCGTATTGAGTAAAAGCTGAATAAAGAAATGGTTCTGCTTTTTTATAATTTTTCAATAATTTACGTAAGTCAAATTCTGCATTAGTCACATTACATCTTCCTCCCCCTGTTATAAGAAGTTTTTTGCCTAGATTTTCATTTTTCTCTATAAGCAAAACTTTATTACCACGATCAATAGAGGCAGCTGCCATCATGCCAGCCGCACCGCCGCCTATTATTATTACATCGTATATATTTTTTATATTATTTAATTTCATGATTTGTATCTTTCTTCATCCAAAAGAAACCAAAAATACCCATAATAATTATAAATATAATTAATCCTATATTTAGAAATACTTTATTTCTCTCACCAAAAGGTATTATATTTTTTACTGGTTTATAATCTGGATTTTTTATAAGATTATCATATTTTAAGACTTTTGGTGTCACATTTTCAAAATAATTAATAACACTTTTAATATCATAAATAGGTGATGGTTCTGTATTATTACCTAATATTAATTTGATATCTGATATATTTAGATCTTCTAATTTAAATAATAAACCAATATTTTGTATTTTTACTTTTGAAATCTTTAAAAAGTCTAAAGGTTTATTATTATCATCTTGAATAATGAATTTAATTTTTTTATATGTTGATACCGGTATTTTTATATTCAATTGCTCACCTTTATATACAGGTGAATCTATACGATAGATATTACCATTTGAGATTAAATCCCAATTGATATCATCATTTGAACCCTGAATAACTATATTCCTATTAAAATTTTTATTAGAAATATCTATATTTAAAATAAACTCTTGTATATCTATACCACCTTCATATATAACTTCGGTTCTATTATCCTTTTGATATACATCTAATAATTTTACATCTTTATAGATTTCTAAATCATCAAAAGAAAATTTACCTGATAAATAATCTTTAACCTGTAAACCTATTTCATTATATTCATCTTTTACATATTCTATATATACTTCATTTATATTTAATTTATTATTAGTTTTTATTTCTTTATCAAAATCTTTATCATCAATAAGTTCTATTTTTACATAACGAGATGATACACCAGTTAAATCAATATTCATTTTTTCAACAGAAAAATTATCTTTATCTGTATAATTATAAATCACATTTTTTTGTTCTATTTCACCCCAATTAACAGATGAATAATTTAAAGGTATATCAGATATGTATACTTTAACCTTTTTTCTAAAATTTATTGATTTATCATCATGTGTTAAAAATAATCTATTATAAAGCATACCCTCTCTACCTGTATCTAAAACCAATACCTTTTTATTTCCTGACAACAAGACATTTTCTAAGATTTTTATTTTATTTTTTTCTTGTTTAACTGATTGAACTGACTGATCTGATTTTACTATTATATACGGTATTTCATTTTTATCTTTATCTATTATTCTTATATCAGATAAATCATTCTTTTTTGATAAATTAACAACATCTTTACCCAAAGGTAAAATGTATAAATTTTTATTATCATTAATCATGCCTGAATCTGATTCAACCTTCAATTCAGATATTTTAATATCAGTAAAAGTTGTCCAACCATCTGTATTTATAACTTTAGCATCAATATTTAAAGTAAAACCCAAAATACATAATAAAATTAAAGTCTTTATTAAATCAGTGTTATTTTTTTTATTTTTGGAAATATACAAATAAGACACTATGAGTAAAGCTATACCAAATCCTATGAAAGTTATAATTCTATATACAGGACCTAGATTCCATGTCAAACCTAACAATAATATAGATGTGATTGTTAAAGTTATAATACCCATATTTCTAACAATTTTATTTTTCTTAATTAAACCAATCAAGAAATATATAATAGTCATAATTATAAATAATAATAATTGCATAAATGTACTTTGAGTATTGATGGTAGATATTTTTTTATATTGATCATCATATTTACTATCTACAAAATTATAATTATCAGAATTTAACCTATTATCTAACTCTCTATCTTTTTGTATTTCCTTATATACATTATTAACCCTATAAGAGTTAAAATCTTTTATTTCAACTGAAGTTAATGCTATAAACATAATCTGACCTATTATAATAAACACAAAAGCCAACTTATTTATAGAATTTTTAAAATCCATATTTTCAGAATCAGAAACAGTTTTATACCATATATATGATACACAATTTATTAAAATAAACACAAAGAACCAAACTATATATGATTGATTGAAGAATATTAAACCATTTTTCATAACTGTATCGTATACACCAAAAGATATCATGTGTATAATTCCAGATATAATAGCAATGAACCCTAAAACATACATAATAGATTTATTTTTAAAATCTTTTAATATACTTAAAAATGATAATACCACCCCTTCTATAAACCAAATCATTGTAACTATTGGTCCATCAAATTGTAAAGGAATAGCTACACTTACAAGAAGTATCGAAACAACAAAATGAGTTAAAGTTATAATATTTGTCACATTTTTATTTAATGTTTTAAGTAAAACATAAATTACGAAATGAAATACCCCAAGTGTTACAACAAAAAAACCTATATAATTTAATA
>CAZHNC010000013.1:0-10505 GCA_964532765.1 uncultured Candidatus Saccharibacteria bacterium
ATTTGTTGTGATTATAATAACAACAAATATTTAATTTTGCAAGAGTTTTTTATTTTGTTTCCATCTTATCTCTAACTTGCTTAATCAACCTCTGTAATCTAGATATTTTTAATTTATTTTCTAAACTATCTGGATTTTCCAACTGTATTTTTTGTATTTCTATTTCTATCTCGGATATTATATTTTCTATATGACCTTTTTGTATATCTTCTCTTAATAATAATTCATCTAATAAATCATTTATTTCTTCTATTGTTTCGATTTCATTATTATTTTCCATATTTTCTGGACTTTCTAGTCCTTTATTAAAATTTATCATAATACTTATATTTTAACCTTAAAGGGCTATATATATCTATTTGCCTTAAATTAATCTTTATGCTATATTACTTAGCATGTTAAACATAAGACTACAAAGAGTTGGAAGAAAAAACGACTCATCATACAGATTAGTATTGATCAATTCAAAGTATGCTGCTAGAAGTGGTAAAGCTATTGATATACTTGGTTCTGTTGATTTTCGTAAAAAAACTATAGAAAAAGAATCATTTAAAGCAGATAAAATAAAAGCGTATCTAAAAGATGGTGCACAAGTTTCAGATACAGTTTATAATCTTTTTATAGATGCAGGTATCATGGAAGGTAAAAAGAAAAATGTTTTACCAAAGAAAAGTCCTGTAAAGAAAGAGGAAAAAAAGAAATAATTCATCATTAGTTTTTTTAAAAAAATAGCCACTATACAAAAGGCTATTTTTTGTTATAATAAAGATATTATCAAAACTTATCAATTAATCAGTAATCAAAACAAACATATGAATAACACAGACGATATAAACTTTCTATCAAATATAATAAAACCTCTTGTTGAAGATCAGGAAAACATAAAGATAACAAGAACAGTTGATGAAATGGGTGTTTTATTAACTTTAGAGGTTAATAAAAACGATATGGGTAAGATTATTGGTCGTGAAGGTTCAACTGCAAAAGCTATAAGAACATTACTTAGAGTTTTTGGAATGAAGAACAATTCAAGGTTAAATCTTAAGATAAATGAACCTGCTGAGTAATAAAATCTTTAAATAATATAGAAAAAATAAGGTATTCTTTGTTTGAATATCTTATTTTTTTTTATTATTTTATATGCTATAGTTCATATACATTATGTTCAATATTTTAAATAAGATTTCAGTAGGGAAGTCAAATAATATAAAAGGTAAGGGTTTCGGTATAGGTATAGATTTAGGTACTGCAAATACTCTTGTTTATGTAGAGGGTAAAGGTGTTATTATAAATGAACCTTCTGTTGTGGCTGTAAATCAAAAAACAAATCAGGTTGTTGCTGTAGGTAATCAAGCTAAGATTATGTTAGGTAAAACTCCTAGTCATATATCTGCTATAAGACCTCTCGTTGATGGTGTTATTTCTGATTTTGAAGTCACTGAAGAGATGTTAGCTTATTTTATTCGTAAGACATTAGATATATTAAAAATATCATCATTACAGTCTGTTGTTATAGGTGTACCTTATGGAGTTACAAATGTGGAAAGGCGTGCTGTACGTGACGCAGCATATAATGCTGGTTCACGTAATGTTTTTATCATAGAAGAACCTATAGCAGCGGCTGTTGGTATAGGTTTACCTATAAGAGAAGCTGAAGGAAATATGATTATAGATATAGGTGGTGGAACTGCTGATATAGCTATAATTTCTTTAAGTGGTATAGTGCGTGGTAAAAATCTAAAAGTTGCGGGTGATAGGTTTAATACAGATATAATAGCTTATATAAGAAATGAATATAAAGTATTAGTTGGTGAAAAAAGTGCTGAACAGTTAAAAATAGAATTATCAAACATAATTCCATCAGAACCTCCACTTGAATCAAAAATAAGAGGTAGAGATCTTGTGACTGGTTTACCAAAGGAAATCATTGTAACTGAAGAAGATATACATGATGCTATACATATATCAGCTGATTCATTATTTGAATCAGTTAAAGAGGTTTTGGAGTCTACACCACCTGAAGTTGTTTCTGATATTATGGAAAATGGTATATTCTTATCTGGTGGTGGAGCCTTAATAAAAGGTCTTGATGAGGCTTTGTCTGAATATTTAGGTATAAAAGTTTCTGTCTCTGATGATCCATTAACCGCTGTTGTTAGAGGCGCTGGTATTATAGCTTCCAATCTAGAATATTATAAAGATGTTATAATAGAAAATGAAGATGAATTATCAATCAGGAGATAAATTAAAAAATAGATATTTGTCAAATGACGCATTCACTAGTTTAAAAAATAAACTAGGTGGTAGAAGTATTACTAGTTTAGGTAATAAAAGAAGAAGAAATTCTTATAAGATAGCAAATCAAGGTTTTGATTTATTAGAATATAAAAATTTTATATATAAGTTATTGGTATTGATATTATTAATACTTATATCTATTTATATGATTCCACAAACCAGATATTTTATTCATGGTTATAATTCAAATATTTTTGATGATAATTATGTAAATAAAAATTTAGACACTCAAGATAATGTGGATTATAAGAATATATATAATATAGCACCAGTTTTTTTAAAGACAGATCAATTTATATCTAAACAGAAAACAGATGATTATATCAAAGATGATATGCTTGCATATGATTATATATCTAAAAATATTATAGGATTAACTTCTGATTCTTCATCATCTACATTTAAAATAAGATTGTTTTCAGATTCTGGTTTTAAAAATAATTTTTTGATTCAACAGGAAAATATTTTAGAAAATAATAATAAGGATAATGAAATATCTACAACAACTAATGATATATCATCTTCGACTAACTCAGAAATATCATCTTCGACAGATTTAAAAAATACAAATAAAACAGAGATATTTATCGATAAAAATACAACTTATCAATCATATATTTTTGAAGGTTTAGGTTATGGTCAAATGATTGCTAAACTTCCACCTGAAATAAAAATTAAAAAAGATTCTTTTTTGTATATAAGAACAATTAATGGTTTGAAGCCAATAGCAAAGATAGTAAATGTGGATGAGGATAATAATACAACATTCACTATAATAAATGCACAATTAATAGTTGCGCCACAAAATATTTATAAAATTATATTTAATAATTAATCTTTAATAAAAATGAGGAAGATAAAAAAAGATATAGCCCCAGAAGATATATTGATTGATCAATTAAATATACCTTCATTTGATCATAGTCAATTAGAAGGCCGTATTGTTAAACCAATATCAAATTATATATATTATGTAATTATTTTTTTTACTATAATTGTTTTCTCTTTTTTCTTTTTTAATGCATATAAATTACAGATAATTAAAGGTGATTTTTATAATAATAAAGCAGAAAATAATCGTTTTGATACAACACCAATATTTTCAGCTAGGGGGGTTATATATGATAGAAATAAGATACCTTTAGCATGGAATGAAAATGTATCTACTACTACAATTATGTCTTCATCAACAGAAGATGATAAAGTGATTGATGATATAGATCTTTTATTTAATAAAAATATTCAAATTAGAAAATATAAATCTGGAGATGGTTTAGGTAATCTTTTGGGTTATATAAAATTTCCTAAAAAAGATAAAAATGGATATTATACAAGTCGTGAAGTTGAACCTGTCAATGGTATAGAAAAATATTTTAACCATATCTTAAATGGAAAATCTGGATTTTTCTATTCAGAAACTGATTCTTCTGGTAATTCTATATCTAAGAATATTGTTGATTTACCTAAAAATGGTGATGATTTATATCTAACTATAGATTATGATTTACAAAAAATATTATTCAATACTTTCAAAAAAGCTTCTAGGGAAAGTAATTATA
Organism: uncultured Candidatus Saccharibacteria bacterium; assembly: GCA_964532765.1. Lineage (GTDB taxonomy): Bacteria > Patescibacteriota > Minisyncoccia > Phycocordibacterales > CAIZLB01 > CAIZLB01. The sequence goes on from CAZHNC010000013.1 coordinate 3,858, forward strand.
ATGGTGGTGTTGCTTTAATATCTGATGTGAAAGATGGTTCTATTTTAGCGGCTGTTACATATCCAGATTTTGATTCTAATATTATGTCAAAAGGTACTGATGTTGAAATTATAAATAATTATATAAACGATAATAGGAGTGTATTCTTAAATAGATATACTGATGGTTTATATGCACCTGGATCAATAGTAAAACCTATATTTGCTTTAGCTGCTTTAAATGAAGGTATTATTGGTCCTAAAGAAAAAATATTAAGTGCTGGTAAATTAATAGTACCTAATCCTTATGATAAAACTAAAAATAGTATTTTTAAAGATTGGAAAGCTCATGGATATACAGATGTTAGGGAGGCTATAGCTGTTTCTTCTGATGTTTATTTTTATACTATTGGAGGTGGTGTTCCAGATAGGAATGGTTTAGGTATATCTAAATTAGATGAATATTCAAAATATTTTGGATTAACAAATCTTTATAAAGGTAATTTTTTTGAATCTAGGGAATCAGTTATACCTACACCGGATTGGAAAAAAAAGATGTTTAATGGTGATATATGGAGATTAGGTGATACATATAACTCTTCTATTGGTCAATATGGTTTTTCTATTACTCCTATACAAGCTTTAAGTATGACTATGATTTTAGCAAATGATGGTAAGGATATACCAGAATTTAAAATAAATAATAATGAAAAAACAAAATACATAGAAGTTTCAGATAAGTTGAAAAAAGTTAAAAATGAATATTATAAAGAGATATCTGAAGGTATGAGAATGACTTTGACCACAGGTACAGCTAAGATTTTAGAATTTCCAGAAGTGAAAATGGCTGGTAAAACAGGTACTGCTCAAACTGGAAATAAAAATCAATTTATAAATTCATGGTTCATAGGTTTTTGGCCTTATACAGAACCAAAATATGCTATAGTTTATATGTTAGAAAAAGGTCCATCTACAAACACACGTGGTGCTGCTTATTATTTAAGAGATTTCATGCAAAGTTGTGCAAAATATAAATGTGATTTATTGAATAAAGAAAATACTATTAATGAATCTAATACACAAGATATAAAGATAAATTCAACTGAAACAGAAAATGAGATATTAGAAAATTAATAATTTATTATAAAATTATGAATATTGATCAATTTAAAAAAATAAAATTACCTGAATCTCCTGGTGTTTATTTTTTTCAAAAAGGTAAAGAGATTTTATATATAGGTAAAGCAACATCTTTGAGAGATAGAGTTAAAAGTTATTTTTCAAATGATCTTATAAGAACACGTGGTGTTATGTTGGTTGATATGGTCACTAAAGCTGATAATATAAGATTTGAAGAAACTAAATCTGTGCTTGAAGCTTTACTTCTAGAAACTGAACTTATAAAAAAACATCAACCTTATTACAATACAAAAGAAAAAGATGATAAAAGTTATTCATATATACGGATAACAGATGAAGATTTTCCTATTGTGAAAATAGTTCGTGGTAAAGATTTAAATCCTGAAGAATTAAAATCTTCAAATACTTTTGGTCCTTTTGTCTCAACAATACAACTTAAAAATGTATTAAAAATAGTTAGAAAGATTTTTCCATATAGAGATGAAAAATGCGTATTAGGTAAAAATAAGCCATGTTTCAACTATACTTTAGGTTTATGTCCAGGTACTTGTATAGATATCATTTCCAAAAAAGTTTATCAAAAACAAATAGATAAATTAAAATTATTTTTATCTGGTGATACTGATAAAGTTATAAAAATTTTAGAAAGAGATATGGGAACTTTATCTAAAGAGAAAAAATTTGAGGAAGCTGCAAAAATTAGAGATAGAATATATTCTTTAAAACATATAAATGATATATCTATAATCAATAGAGATAATAACCAAAACAATATGAGAATAGAGGCTTATGATATAGCTCATATTTCAGGTCAAAATATGATAGGTGTTATGGTTGTTCAAGAAAATGGTGAATTTAAGAAAAATGAATATAAAAAATTTATAATAAAAACTGTCGATAATGCTAATGATCCAAAAGCTTTATTTGAAGTTTTAGAAAGGCGTTTTAAACATGATGAGTGGGTAAAACCTAATCTTGTTGTAGTTGATGGTAATAAAGTTCAACTTGGTATCGCTCAGAGATTTTTTAAAGATTCCGTTTCTATAGTTAAAGATGATAAACATAAAGCGAGGGAAGTTTTAAATAAAGAAATACTCAAAGATAAAAATATAAAAGAGGAGGAAGTTATTAAAATAAATGCAGAGGCACATAGATTTGCAATCAATTTTTTTAGGAATAAGTTGAGAAAAGATTTGATAAAATAATTTTAAAATATATTTAAAGAAAATATAAATATTTACTAAAAAAACTAAAAAAAATAGTAAAAAAAAACTAAAAGTTATATAATAAATTTATGCAAAAGTTTTTGTTTGTAAAACCAGCTAGTATAGAAAATGAGGATATTAGATATAATACTCAAGAAGATATTTTGTCTTTAGAGCAAACACTTATAAAAATATATAAGGATATATCCATAGATATATGTGCTGTAACTCTAGATAATGAATGGCTTATTCAAGGTCGTGAAATAATTCCAGAAGTTAAACTTAAATCATATGATAGGATTTTTATTTTTGTTCATAATATTGATAAGGTTGTTGATAATGTGAAAATAAATACTAAATTATTTTCTAATAAATACACTTATTTATATAAAGCTGAGGATGAAATTTTTCATAATGCTGAAAAATTATCAGAATTAATAAAAATAAATAATACTGCAGGTTTTAAGATAAAATTTCCACATCAAATACATATAGATACTAAAGAGTATAATGACAATGCTGTAACCACAGCTGAAATTGTTGGTAAATACATGAGACAATTATTTCTACCTATACATACTTTAGAAACAAAACATTCTAAACATAAAAATCATAAAAATATAAATCTATCTTATAATATAAGAGAATTTGCTGATAATATAGATACATTAAGGCATAGATTTGATAAGTTAACTTTAAGGGAGTATATAGAAGGTGAACATGTTTATGTTGCTGTTATACCAGATTTTAAAAATCAAGAATTTTACATCTGTTTACCTTTGGTCTTAAAAAATGTTAATAATTTAGAGATTTTTGATATTGCTAATTTATCTATGTTGGAGAAAGAGGGTGTTAAAAATGTTGCCATAAATATTTCTAAAATATCTTTTCAGAATCAATCTGTGGTATATAAACTTTCTATTCATAAAAAGAGGGGTATATTTGTTCAAAGTTCATCGTCTTTATTGACATATTTGTTGTATTATCCAGATTTTGTGTTTGAGACAGTTGGATCTTTAGGTTTGGACATAGAGGAGTTTATGGAGAAAATTTTTTAAGAAATTAATTTTAAAAATAGGTTTTTTGTAGGGGGAAATTCTGATTTTCCGAGGATTGAAACGGAATGAAAAAAAATAATTTTATGCTATAATACTCCTTATATGTCATACAATTTTTCAAATTTCTTAAATAAAGCTAAATCTATAGAGACTTGGCTACACAATGAATATCAAAATATACGTACAGGTAGAGCATCTACTTCTTTTTTGGATCAAGTTAAAGTTGAATCATATGGTGCTATGGTGCCATTATCAAATGTTGCTTCTATTGGTATAGAAGATGCAAAATGTATAAGAGTGTCACCTTGGGATTCATCTCTTATAAAATCTATAGAAAAAGCTGTAATATTAGCTGATTTAGGTGTATCCACATCTGTAGATGATAAAGGTTTACGTGTTATTTTCCCTGATCTAACAGGAGAGAGAAGATTACAGCTTGTTAAACAAGCTAAAGAAAAACTAGAGGATGCAAAGGTTTCTCTTAGACAAGAAAGGAATTCTATAAATGATGACATGAATACTCAAAAGAAAAATGGTCAAATGAGTGAAGATGATGTCACACGTGCTAAGAAAGAATTTGATAAGCATATGGAAAATTCTATATCACAATTAGATTTATTATTCGCTAAAAAAGAAAAAGAAATATTAAATTAATGATAACAACAATTTTATTTTTATTAGTTTTATCAATTTTGGTATTCATTCATGAATTAGGACATTTTTTATTTGCTAAACTTTTTAAAGTGAGGGTTGATGAATTTGCTTTAGGTTTTCCACCAAAAATATTTTCTATAAAAAAAGGTGAGACAACATATGTTTTAAATTCATTACCTTTAGGTGGTTATGTAAAAATACATGGTGAGAATCCAGAAGACGGTGAAGATAAAAAAGATAAAAGAAATTTTCAAAACATTTCATGGTGGAAACAAGTGCTGATACTTTCAGCCGGTGTTTTATTTAATATATTATTTGCATGGTTGCTTATGTCTTTATCTTTATTTATAGGTACAACAAAATTATCTATAGATGGACTTGATCAAAAATATATACAAGGTGAAAAAAAGGTTATGATACATCAAGTTATGAAGGATGGTCCGGCTGAAAAATCTGGTATTAAACCAGGTGATTATGTATATAGTGTACAAGGTTTAGAGGTAAAAGATTTAAAACAATTACAAGAAAATATAAGAGATGCTTCACAGACTTTTAATATTGTTGTAGATAGACAAAATACAACATCAAGTATTCAAGTTTATAAAAATGAAAATAATGCTATAGGTGTATCTTTAGCAGAAATAGCTAAAGTTCGCATGGGTCCTTTATCTAGTTTGTGGTATGGTGCTCAAGCTACCTATGATTTAACTATACAGATTTTTGATGGAGTTATTAATTTCTTTAAAAAATTATTTATAGGTAAAGGGAGCTGGGAAGAGGTTTCTGGTCCCGTTGGTATAGCTAAAGCTGTTGGTGACTCATCAAAACAAGGATTTTCAGCATTATTGTTTATAACAATATTGATATCTATTTCTTTAGCATCTATGAATATATTACCTTTTCCAGCACTTGATGGTGGTCGTATTGTCATAGCTCTTATAGAAGGTGCTATAAGAAGGAAATTACCTATAAAATTTGTTAATGCTTTAAATAGTATTGGATTTATATTATTATTAATATTGATGTTAATAGTTACTTTTAAAGATATATTTTAATTTCAAAAAAATATTTTTATGGAAAATAATCCCTATAGATCAGATTATCATGATTATTTAGAGAATCTAAAGAAAAAATTAGATAATGCAGATTCATATGTTAATTCAAATGTTAATCATGGTTTGGATAATTATTTTGAAAATAAAAATACGGATTCAGTACCTGATGTATATACCAAAAAAAATATAGATATATATAAATATTTTTCAATATTTTCAATATTGATAATAATAATTTTATTATTTTTTTCTTTTACAAATAAAAATAATAATTTAAATGTTAAGGCTGATAATAATGAAAATATACAGACAGGACAACAAAGTATAGAAGATGAATTAAGAAAACTTTATGTTAGAGCTGATATAACAAGAAACATATTTGCAACATCTACAGAAGTTGATATATCTACAAGTACTATTTCTGAAAATAAGAAAAAAAATAATATGGATATATCAAAATATTTTAATATTGATATACCAGGTATATCTCGTATAGGTTATGATGAAAATTTGGGTAATGAATTTTTGACTGATAATATAAATAAATACAGTGATAAAACTTTGGTTATAGGTGATAGAACTGATATTGCAGAAAATCAAATAGTAGGTTCTGATGATTCGTCTATATCATTTGATCAATATGATATTACTCCTAAAGCTGTTATTCCTGTTTTGAATTCTAAAGCATATATGATGGCTGATCTTGAAACCGGTGAAGTTATAATAGAAAAAAATTCTGATACTGTTTATCCTTTAGCTTCTGTTTCAAAACTTATGACTGCTGTTGTTGCTACAGAAAAAATGAATTTAAATGATATAGCTATAGTGTCCAATGATGCTTCAAATGCTTATGGGGCACAAGGGTCATTGAAACTTGGTGAAAAAATAATTCTTTCTGATTTAATATATCCATTATTAATGGAATCAAGTAATGATGCCGCTGAGGTCTTTGCTGATCATTATGGACATCAAGCTTTTATGGATGAGATGAATAAAAAAGCTAAAAGTTTAGAGATGTATGATACATATTATGGTGATCCATCAGGTCTAGATCCTAAAAATACATCCACACCAAATGATTTACTAAAACTTGTTCAATATATATGGAGAAATGATCCAAGTATTTTTGCTACAACACGTGTAAAACAATTTTCTATAAAAAATCATACTTGGTATAATAGGAATCCTCAATTACCATTATCGGGTTTCGTTGGAGGTAAAAATGGTTACATAGATCAAGCTTTACAAACAACAGCTTCTATATTTGAGATACCAACTCTAAAAGGTGGAAATAGGAAAGTAGTTATTATTATATTAAAAAGTGCAGATAAGAATGGTGATGTAAATAAATTAATTAAATTCCTTAAGAGTGCTGTAGTTTATACTCCATAGCAAATTTATTTATTTCATTCCGTTTCAGTCCTCGACCCTTTGTCTAGGACAAAAGGCTTAATAGAAAAATTCTTTTTTATACAAACATATATTAATTTATGCTAAAATCATAATTATGAATAATGACATAACTTATTTCGGTATAACAGATTCAAGAGGAAAGCAA
>CAZHNC010000014.1:0-10299 GCA_964532765.1 uncultured Candidatus Saccharibacteria bacterium
TTCCTATTAATTCAAGAGATTCAGTCTTAATACCCAATTCTTCCATAATTTCTCGATAAACTGCATCTTCAAGACTTTCACCTTCTTCTACACCGCCGCCAGGAATAGCAAAAAACCTTTCTTCAAAGGAATTTAGATTCACGAGAAGAAACTCGCTGTTTTTATTTATAATTAGTGCTGAAACTCCTTTTCTGTACATAATGTATTGTAATATTAATTATTGTGATTATTTTTTTATTATAGCATAAATAATCATATCCCTTAAAATGAAGATTAAAGTATTTCCTCAATCATTTGTAATGTATCAGTCAATTGGCTTTCAAATAGTAAATAGTTTTTTAAATCTTCTTTTTTTACCCATTTGTATGTTCGAACTTCACCAGGGTTTGGAATTATTTTTGCAACGTCACCGACAAACGTAAAACCAAAATAGTATTTTTCTGATCCAACATACTCGACACCTTCTTTTATTTTTGGTTTTACAAAATTAAATACTACAGGTCTACTTGATTGATTTATATAACTCAAGTCTTCCTTTGAGATATTTAACTCTTCATACAATTCTCTATAAGAGGTTTCTAGTAGTGATTCTCCATTTTCTTGACCCCCTCCTGGAAGTGTAAATGATTTTTCATCAAATGATTCTAAGTTAACTAAGAGTATTTCTTTTTTTTCGTTTATAACAAGCACAGCTGTACCTTTTCTATATTTTAATTCTTTTTTTCTAACTATAAATTCAAATGAATGGTAGTTTTTTTGATTTAAATCATAATTTTTAGATTTTTTCTGTACTTCTGCAAAATATAATATTTCATATTCATCAATCAACTGTAAAACTTCCTCTTTCGTATTAAACAGTATTTCAGGATTATTTCTAAAAAAATCATTATGTCCAAAGAAAATACCACAAAACACACCTTTATCTCTTAATGAGATATATATATTTTTCATCACTTGTGACAACATTTCCATTTTAATGAAAGGGAGAACATAATTTGCAACAACTAAATCATAATGATCAATTCCCATATCATAATCCTCCACCTTTCCTAAAAACATATTCAATTTTATATTCTTTAATTCTCTCGAAATATCAAAAGAGTGTTGTTCACTATCAACAACATCAACTAAAAATCCGTTTTCCAATAAATATTTGGTATCATTAAGTGATCCTCCTCCAATATCTAACGCTGTTTTTTTGTTATGTAGAAATGTTAACGCCTTTTTTGTCAAAGGTCTCGGATCTATATCTTTAGTATTACTAATAAATTCAACCCAATCTAATTTTTTTATTTTATTACCCATATTGCTATGTATCATAGCATAAAATTGAGAAAATGCCTCCCCTCTAACATCTTCTGGTATATATCTGAAGAATAAGTCCGGATCAATTAACTCAATCTCAGAAATCTCATACGTATCTTTAAATCTTAAAAAATCAACCCTACAGATACTTGGTATGATATTAAATTTCTCAATAAAGTATTTTTCTAATCTCTTAAGTCTGTAATGTATGACATCAGGGATATTTTTCATATCTATAAATTCTGAATTCTTCTTGTCAACCAAAACTCCTGGAAATCTTTTTATTCCATATAGTGTTTTACCATTGATTAGTATAACTGATATCTCACCTTCAACAACTAAATCTCTGTAAGGTTGAATTATAAAATCAAGGTGCTTATGCTCTAAAAGTGAAGTAATAATATTTGTATTGTCTTTTTCAACATCATATAAATATGTTAGATAACCACTTGCTGATATGTTAGGTTTAATAACCAGTAGACTTTCTCCTAAATCCTTACTTAAATCAGAAATCAAATCATAAGTACCGTCTATATCTTTGATAGACAGTAGTTTAGTAGGCACCACTCCAAGTTCTTTAATGTCGCTAAGATATTGATACTTATTTATATTCCATGTAATAAATTCGAGATTATTTACAAGGTAAACATTCTTAGTATCAAGAGTAGATATCTGAGAAAGAAATTCTTCATAATTCAAGTGGTATCCCCAAATGCTTTTTAGTACCACAATATCAGTTACATCAACAACTTTCAAAATATCTTTTAAAGTAAAAATTTCAGATTCATACCCCTTAGATATATACATATCACGCAGGAAGATATCTTCCTGAATTTTTCCTACATATTTTTCAGATGATGCTATAAAAATTTTCATTGTAATGCTTCAATTGATGACTTAAGCCTTAAAAAATTTTTTAGTAAATTATCATATTCCAGTGCGGTAGTTACCCTGATCACCAGTTTACTTTCATTCAACCAACAAAACGCTTTACCCGTAAGTGTCTTAACGTTTTCTGAAGTATAGAGAAACTGAAGTAATGTCTTTTCGTCTTTAATTTTAAAACCTTTGTATGTTTTTCCAATTAATTCAGTTAAATCCAACAATAAGAAAAATCCGGACTCTGGTTTAATAATAATTTTAATATCATTGATTCCATTCAAATCTTTATTCCGATCTATCTTTAGATTATTTTCTTTTATTATCTTATCAAGTAGAATCTTTTCAAACCTATCAAGGCTTTTTACTCCCTCAACAATAGATTTAACAAATATATATCTACTATAGTATTCTTTTGTAGTATGTAAAAAATATTTTTCCCTCTCTTTATCAGCTTTTTTTCCTGGTAAAAACGCAGCAGTTATCGCTGAAGATTGCAAGATTGACAGTGAATCAAAACTTTGAAAAATTCTATCTCTAATCAAAGAGCTTACTATTTCATTTGAAATAATCATTCCAGCCCGCAACCCAGCAAGTCCATAACTTTTTGAAAGAGTGTACAAGGTAATTGTATTATCAAATTGACCTTTTAAACTACAAATAGGTAAAGCTGTATTTTTTCTATTGTACTCTAATCCACTGTACGCAAGATCATCGATAACAAATACACCAGCATCTTTACAAATACTTGATACCTCCATTAATAAAGTTTTATCTTTTGTCCCATATACAACACCTGTCGGGTTATGAGGGTTTATATTAACAAACGCTGCCACTTTTGGTGATGTATCCGAACGTCTAAAAATATACTTTCCACGATTCATATCGTAATCTGACTTAAGCTCTTCATTAGTTTTTGCAATAATCTTTTTTAATTTTTTAGGATTAATTTTCCACGCATCAACATCCGATAATTCCAAAAGCCTAACTTTACCACCTACTCTTTCTGGTATAAACGCAAACAGTCCATAACTTGGAGCTGTCATCAAAACAACATCTCCGTAATCCAATATTGACTCCATCACAAGTGCAAACGCCTGAGTGCTTGAATGCGTAAAAATAATATTGTTATTCTTAATTTCTTTTGAATATTTTTCATTAAAATATTTAATCACAGACTCCTTAGTTGTATTATCTCCAGCAGCTAGTGGGTAATCTGAAAGTATTCTGTTCTTTAAAGTTTCTTGAATCTTAACAAGAGAGGGTTCAAACGGTTTAAACCTTGCAGGACTCCCTCCGCCAAGTCTTACTTTATCACCCACAGGAACCTTAAAACCTTTTATAAGAAGATTGGTTGAGAGACTGTAATCTTCATAAGCCTCTGATGCTTTTTGTATATCATCAGAGTTCCAAGACCCCCATAAAGCATTGCCAAGGTGAGGTAAACCTCCATAATATAGTCTATTAACTTGATTTGAAGGATACATACGAACAATCAATCTAATAGACTTAGGTAATAACTTATTTTTTACAGTTTTTTGTTTGTCGTTATACATAAAAGTTTTAACCGATTTTTGTTTTATAATACTACATTAAATAAGAAAGTACAGACTGACTAAGTAGTTATTTGCTGGCACAAAAATAGTCTAAAATCATTATAGCGTTTTTAATAAACTTATTTGCCCTATCATCTTTTTGAATATAATATTTATCCTCAATCCAGTTAGTAAAAATATCTGCTCTAACCCTCATTTTGATTCCTTTATCAAAATCTTCATCTGATAAAGGTAATACAGTTCTATACCCCTCAAGTACAGCGTTTCCAATTTGAACACATTCAACAACATCATAAGTGTTTGTACCGAAACCAATATACAGATATGCCCGTGCCACATCCAAAGCCCTTGGTGAATACTGTGCTTTTTCCCAATCACATATACCAATTATATCTCTAGTATCCTTACTTAAAAGTAGGTTTCCTGCATGAAAGTCACCATGTACAAGTATATCGTTTGGTAGAGTTTCTGTTTTAATATAAACCTCTGCACAAGAAAGTTTTTTTTCAATATATTCTAGAAAAGATATATCCATCAAATCTTTTTCCAGTTTATCCTCTAAAACTTTTTTATACTCTTTCATTTTTTCTATCGAATCTATCACATCCTTTTCAACATAAGGAAACCGCTTTAGGTTATCAGATACTCCTTTTTCATATGTCACTGCATGAATATGTCCCAACATTTTTCCCATTTTAAAATAATCTTTTAAATCATAATCATGTGTTCTATCACTTTCGATAAAATCATATAGCATATACCCCTCCGTCTCATCCATCGCAATCGCTGCAACTGATGGTGTTTCAGATGTTTGCATAAATTTCTCAACATCATTAATGTACTGCATTCGCATTTTTGTTTTTGAATGACATCTTTTAAAAAAAAACTTTCCTTTACTGGTGTGTAAAATATAATTCTCATTAAGTACACCTTCATTGACAGCATCAAAAGATAATAAATTACCCAAATCATGCTTTATCGTTATATTTTCTAGATACGATTTCATTATTAACACTATATCATATAATTAATTAAATAAGGTTAAATTAATCTCAAACCTAAACGGCACCACTCCCTCATGTCGATTAGAAACCCAACCATACCGACTGATAGATTCATAGGGTTGAGTTTGGCATAAAATTTGAAATGAAAAAACTCCGCATGTGACCTATTGGTCGACATACGGAGAGGACAAAGTCCAAAGTGTCAAAGCAGAGTCAAGGAAACCAGTTCCAAGATCTACTCGCGGAAGGCAAACCAAAAATCGGCATCGTCGAAGCAGCCGACCCAATCCAGACCAGCTCCACGCTCGGAAGCATCCCACCAGACATAGCACGCGTTACGGTCGCCCTCGAAAGTACATTCGATAGGAGCGACCACGTATATCGGATTTTGTCCGAGGATGGTGCGAAGGTTAGGCTTCTGCTCACCGATCACAAAGACTTCGCGAGGGTTGGTAGCGTTCAGCTTAGCTTCTTTACCCCAGGCAATGCCTTTGTACCAGTTGCCGTCACCTTTCGAGTAGCTCAAGAGGACGATGTCCGTCTCTATCTCCTTATTGGATGCGGGCTGGTATTGACCACTGACTTCGGACTTGCGAACGTTGAAGTGGTCTGGAGTATTCGGTCCGGCGAGATTAACAGCTTCCTGCCATTCGCGGTTCTGCTTGACGCGGACGCGACGAAGGACATGGATGCGGGCGCCGGCTTTTGTGGCCAAGGCTGTCAGCTCCTCGATGCGAGCAACGCTGAGCGGAACGTATTCAGTTGCTTCGTCGGCCTTGAGTGAGTCAAGGAAGCGACCAACGGATCCGTTGTCGAGCGCTTGTTGGAACAGAGGGAGATGAATCCCTTTCTCTTTTGCCATTTTTCGGACCTGTTCGAGTTGTGCGGTAGTTACGGGCTTGGAGCTCATAATTTTGTGGAGTTAAGGCTCGCCTGAAGCTTCGACACTCGTCGATACCTAAGGCGGGCCAGTAGTTTAGTGATTGGCTAGGCTTGTCGTCTTGACTTCACCATAGCTAGGAAATACCTATATTTAGGTAGCTTTTAGCTATGGTGACTTTTAACTTTGTTATTAAGGTTTACTCATATATTATACACCATTTATGTGGTATTTGTCAAGTTTAGGTAAAGTCTTATATCATAAAGGTTTTATTTTAAATTAATAAAAAATTGAAAAGGAATTAAATTATCACCATGTCGAGTAGAAACCCAACCATACCGACTGATAGATTCATGGTGGTAGTTTACTGGAAAAATATCAAAAAGTAAAATTAATTTATTAATCATAATTCCTATTAAAAGCCTCCTCGAGACTTACAATATTTTCTTGTGTTCGTGTATATTCATTAATTAATCTCTGTTCTTCAGACTCTTCTTCTGTTACTTCATCTTCATTTTCATCATCAAATTCATCATCAGGTTCATCATCAAATTCATCATCAGGTTCAGCTTCTAAATAATAACCATTCTCTTTATTATACCCCCCAAGTTTTGTATATTTTTCTTCGAGGTTAGTAGTAACGACCATGTCATTATTATATGGTCCTTGAGAAATAATTTCTAAACCTGATGCTTTAGCATATTTTTCAATATATGTTTTTAATTTTTCTGTAATATCATGAGAATACTGCATGTAAGGACCCACTGCTTCGATATTATCAACAACGAAAGCTTTATTCCCCTGATTATCAACACCTACAAAACACCAAGCAGCAGCAAAAGGCTTTCCTGTTTTTTCATCATAAACTGATACAATTTGCATACCAAGATCTGTAATATAATCTGAAATCGGAGATTCTGAACCATGATATTCACTATCAATTCGTACACAACAATCAGAGTAATTTCCCATATATAGATCAATATCAGGATTTCGATCCCAAACTTTAATTTTAAGAAGTGTGCCTCTAACATCATTATCTGAATCATTTATTTTTAATATATCTTTCAATACCCCTTTATCAGAATTAAAATGTTCTTGATCTTCAGATAATTTAATATTGAGTGATGATATTATTTTTTTTGAGATATCTTCTCCTAATGTTTGGGAAAGACTATTTCCTATTGAAACAAGTAATAAATCCATACGAGTTGATGTGGTATCAAGTAATGAAATAAATTCTTTTGATAATTCTTTTATTTTTTTCTTATTGTCAAACATTTTCTTTTGAGATTCTTTTGAGGGATTTTGTGTAAGAGATTTAATCTCAATATCAAAATTTGCAATTTGAGTATTTATTTCAACGGCTCTTGAAAAGAGTTTTGATACGGTATCAACATCACTCATAATTTTGAGCCAAGCAGGAATTTGTTTTGGATTTTCTAATTGTTTTTTAAGTCCTTCTATACCCCTCTGAATTCCTTTTGCTTTCTCCTCATTTCCAACACTCTTGGCTTCTTGAACAAGTTTATCCATTTGCATGATTTTCTGTTCTATTTCTGAAATATCAATTAAAGATATTTTTTTATCAAGGAGTTCTTTTTTATATTTTGATAACTCCGCCTTGACTTCTTCTTCATATCTCTGAATTATTTTCTGAATACGTTCTGATGGAAGTTTAATAAGTTCTGCATACGATGCCTCTTCTCCACCTAATTCAAACAATGTTTCTTCTGAATAATTCAGCCATTGATCAATATTCACCCCTCCTTCTTTCATTTGAGAAAGTATATCCATATTTCTTCTATATAACTTTAATTGTTCCTGTACAAGTAATCTAAATTCATGTGAGTTTGAATCAATATCGGGATGATATTCTGTAATATTTCTTTTTATTTCAAGAATGGTATCAATGTTTTCTTTTGGAGATTCTGAAAATTTTGGATATTGAATTAAAAGTTTTATTGCCATTGAAGGATTTTCTTCAAAAGATATAAAAAGGGTTGGATTTTTAATGAGCAATTGTATATCTTCAAAACTAAACTGTAATACACTTGCAAGAATTTCAAGTGAAGAAAATATTTTTTGTTCAAAACCAGGAATAACTTCCTCTATGATTTCAATTTTATTTTTTATACCATTTGACAATAAAGGTTGTAGATCCTGAACAGATAAATTGAATAATTCTTTAATTTTAACCGCATTATTAATATCATCTAAAGAAAGTAATTCCTGAAGCATAACCTGTCTAGACATTTCTTGTATTTTTGGAGATTGAATAATTTTAATAAATAATTTAGGGAATTCATTTCTTATTAAGGATAAGAAATTAAGATCAATATTAGAAATAAGTTTCAGAAATATTTCTTCAAATTCGAATAGCTCAAATTTGAAAAGCTCAAATAGATCTTCAGATGCATTAAAAATTTTTCCTATATATTCTGACATATTCAGTATATTATTTCCAGTAGAAAAACAATTTAGTATACATTTCTTAAAGGCCATAACAACTTCAGGTAACTTAAATATCTCATTCGATATAGGTAAAGTTTCTTTAATTTTTAGTATTTTATTTAGGTTATCATATTGCCCTGAATTTAAAATTAATATTATTGCATCTTTTATCCCTTCTTTAAATATTTCTTCTGATAATTTAAAACACTGTTTAATTTCCAATACAGTATCAATTAATCGATTTAAAACATGGGATGAAACACTTTTTTTTGCAGCTTCCTGAACTTCAGGTGATTGAAACATCTCTTCTGGTAGTTTTAATAATGCTTTTAGTTTAATAATTTCACCAATAAAATTAAATTTAAGAAGCCATGTCATAATTATTGCTTTTGCAGCTTCCTGAACTTCAGGTGATTGAAATATCTCTTCTGGTAATTTGACAACTTTTTTAACCCGTAAAGCTGAGTCGATATACCCATCTGATATATCTTTAATTATTTGTTTCTTTGCAATTTCTTTAATTTGACTTGATTGTATACTTTTTAAAAAATAAGTATCGCTTTCTGTAATTAAATCTGATTCCAAACGTCTATCAATAATCTTTTTCATTATTACTTCGTCCATTATTTCTTGAAACACCTCTTCTGATAATTCAAACTCTTCCTTAATTTTTTTCATCCTTTCAAAACTAGGGTATAAAACAATAATCCCTTTCACCACTTTTTGAACCTGAGGTAATTGAAGTATTTCATCTGGAATCCCAAACCTTTCTTTAACTTTAGAAAAGTTTAATATATCTTTAGGTAAAAGATTTGGTATTATTTCTTCTGTAAAGAAATTTATGTATACATCTTCATTCCAATTAAAAACTTCTTTAATAAATCCCAGCAAACCCTGATTAAAATATTTAGCATGATAATTTCTAACAAATGCTTCGAGTATATTTTTTTTAAAATATTCCCTTATTGTAGGTGATTGTAATATATCATACCCTGTATTAAAATTTTTTATAAGATCTAGCGCAAAGCTATACTCATATCGATAAATCGCATTCTTTGTTATATTAAAGATATACTCTTTTAATTTAGGTGATTTAAATATATCTTCTGTTAAATTTAGATCTTTTTTAAATTCCAGTACCTGTGGAATTAGATGATTATAAAGATATCCGGAAATGATATCAGTTAAAATATTGTTAACTTCTGGTAAGTTTATAAAATCTTGAGATAACAGGAATCGATTTTCGATTATTTTCGTTTTAGCTCTTTTAGTATAGAATTCAGATTTATAAGGATCCTCATTATTATTACCCAGAGTAATATCTTCGAGAATTTCTTGTTCAAATTCTGAAAACCGGTGATTTTCTAATATATTCTCAACTTTATTTTCAACATCCTTATCATTTTTAAAATCTTCCATTCCAAAATTGTATCAAATAAATCAGTTAAGAGCCAATAATATCTTAGATTAGCCTGTTCTAATCTAATTAACAGCTAAAAATCAACATTGAATTGAAAACAAATTAAATTTTAATTATATTTTTTATCCCATCACAACCTCCTCAACTTCCTCAATCTCCTTAACACTATTATAACCTTTAGCTAAAATTATATAAACAAAAGGGATTAAAACAAACATATTTAAACCTGGAAGCAATATATACATATTCACAAACGCCAAAGAATCAAAACTTACAAGCACATTATATATCATGAAATAAAATATATTTAAGATAAATAAAATAAATACAATACCCCATAATTGTTTAGTTTTAGTTTTTCCTAAAGCTATAGAATCCTTTACGGCTTTCCTTGGATTATTATGTTCTTTTGAAAAGAATACATTGGTTGCTAATAAAAATTTTGGTATGTTAATCAATACACCTATTATCAATGGTAATAATGAGGTTACTATATTCAAAATAAGAATAGTACTCATAGTTGAAAAACCTAAAAATTCAAATATATTTAAAGTTGTAACATTTAAAGATAATTGAAACTTCATTTTAACTAAAAGGAGCACATATCCTATATTAACAACAATATATGGTAATAATACATATAAAATATTTACATAAAACCAGAATTTTAATATAAGATATTTTAATAAATTATTATATTGAAATCTATAAGACCCTCTTGTTTCAAATCGTTTATGATCTTCATGTATTTGTATAGATCTAAATAAAGCAGGTTTTAAAAACAGAGCGATAAATAACATC
>CAZHNC010000015.1:0-9051 GCA_964532765.1 uncultured Candidatus Saccharibacteria bacterium
GAATTAAAAATAGTAGGTAATTGTTTACCGGAAAAATTTGATAAAGTATTAGAGGGTGTATTTTCAATGATATTAGCTCCAAAAATAACTGAGAAAGATTTTAATGATGAGAAAAGAGTTATTATACAAGAATCATGGCAGAAATTTTTTAATGATAAATATATTTCTTATATCAAAAAATATATAAATAATAATGATTCTATTCCAAATAGAAATAGAATATATTCTGCATTAGGTTGGCCAGATACTATAGAAAAAATCACCCATCAAGATATATTGGATGCTTATAATAAATATTTTATAAAAGAAAATTTATCTATTTTTCTGGCTGGAAATATACAAGAATGTGATATAACTAAATTAGATCCCTATATAAATAAACTAAAATCAGGACAAAGGAATAATGATGTATATATACCTAATATTATATTGGATAATAAAGTTAATGTAATGGAAAATAAAAGAGAAGATATAGGTCTCACAGATAAAAAACAAACATTTATATCAATAGAAAGAGTGTTACCTAGAATAAAAAACAGAGAAGAAGAGAGAGGTTTTCTTAGAACAGCAGTAATAATGAGAAGGATGCTTAATGATTTATTATTTGAGAAACTTAGGATAGATAATAATTGGTGTTATGGAGCAAGTGCGGATATATCAACCAATATTGATCGTATCTTTTTAAATTTTGAATCAGAATTAAACCCTAATCATAAAGATGAAGCAAAAAAGATAATATATGAATTAATTGAAGATTTGAAAACAGATAAGTATTCGTATAAATTCGATGATATTAAGAATATGGTTATAGATGCTACTGTATCCGCCGAAAGATTAACTAATAATATATTGGACAATGTTGTATCAGATATGAAAATATTCAATCAAATAATCACTTTAAATGAATTTATAGAAAATATAAAGTTAGTTACTTTTGAAGACGTAAAAACTTTTGCTCAAAAATATTTCATTAAAGATAAAATGTTTGAAGAAATATTTTTACCAAGTGATAGTCAATAAAAAATCATAAAACAGGGAATAGGAGAGTGAGGTGTTAAAACCCGCTTTTTTATTTTGTATAAATCAATACCCTATAGCACCCTATTATCTGAATCTTTTTTCATTTTTTATAAAAAAATAAAATAGAATAACATAACTTAAATTATAAATATAAATTAAAAGTCATGTATTAAATCTCTTTACTATATTGTATAGGGAAGAATAGATATATGGTTTTTACTTGTTTGTATTATAAAGCTTTATTTATATATGAGTGTCGCACAATATATCTTTTGCGACATATTATATATTTAAAACCCCTATTATATATATAATTTAAAAACCTCGACAATCTTTGGATACTTTCCAAGATTTCGAGGCTCTACAATCGTCGTACAGCAATTTTATTTATTTGACTGGTTACTTATATCATTCAACTTAGATATAATTTCCAGATTTTCTATAAGTTTAAATCTTGGTCCTGAATATTCTGGTTTACTTATATTATCCATAAACATATCTATTGACCTAGCAAAAACTTCAGCTTCTCCAAGCCAATCATTTTTATATAAAGGTTTATATATAACCAACATCTCTTCAGTCTCTATATGCTTAGATATACCTATAACTTTATAAGCATAATTATTTACCGGACCTTTGGGATTATGTTTAAAATGATAATAATAACCCTTTTGTATTTTTTGCATATTTTTTTATTTTACTCTAAATCCCCTATTTTTAAAATTTTTTAAACTTGACAAAATAAAAAACTCGTGAAGATTTTCACAAGTTTTTTAAAATATTTTTTTATTTTTTCTTTACATGAATAAACTTACTATAGTTGCAATAGATGTTATTCCCATAAGTATAACTATAATCCAACCTATGATATTAACTAGTCTTGAATTCTTAAATTCACCCATAATACCTTCATTTCCACTGATATACACTATACATACTATAATAACTGGAGCTATGACCCCGTTTGCTATAGCTGAATATATAAGAGCTTTTATAGGGTTTATATGCAGAAAGTTTATAAGTATACCTATGATTATAGATATGATTATAACACTATAAAAAGCCTTAGCTTCTTTAAGTTTTCTATACAATCCTTCGCGCCAATTCATACTTTCTGATATAGCATAAGCTGTTGAACCAGCTAAAACTGGTATAGCTAAAAAACCTGTACCAAGTATACCTATAGCAAATAAGAGACTTGCAAATGGTCCACCAAAAGGCTCTAAAGCTTTTGCTGCATCAGCGGCGGTTTCTATATTTGTTATGCCAGATGAAAATAAAGTATTTGCAGTAACGGCAATAATGAAAAACATAACAAGATTTGATAAAAACATGCCTGTCCAGACATCTGATCTCATTTCTTTTATTTCTTTTTTATTTGTACCTATACGTGATTCATCTGTAACTTTACCTTGAGATATTTGCTCCTCAACTTCTTGAGATGTTTGCCAGAAAAAAAGATATGGCGATATTGTTGTACCTAAAACTCCTGTTATTAGTAAAAGTTGTGTTTTTGTAAATTCTATTTGAGGTATAAAACTATCATGAAATATTTGCGACCAATTTATATTTATCATAAAAGCCGTTGCTATATATGAAAATAAACTGATAACTAACCATTTTAAATATTTTGTATATTGTTTATATGGTACAAATATTTCCAATACCAATATAGATAAACCTATGGATATAACCAATAAAGAGAAAGATAATTCTGGGTATATAAGTTCTACAGCTTTAGCCATGGCACCTAAGTCAGCTCCTATATTTAATGTATTTGCTATGAATAAAAGTATTGTTGCAAAGTATAAAACTTTTTTAGAATAAGCTTTTTTAATATTTGCAGCTAAACCTTGACCTGTAACTAAGGCTATACGAGCACACATCTCTTGAACTGTTGCCATAAGTGGAAAAGTCCAAGCTGCAAGCCAAAGTAGTCCTGTACCATAAGAAGATCCTGTTTGTGAATATGTTGCTATACCAGATGGATCATCATCGGCCGCACCAGTTATAAGTCCTGGACCTAGTTTTTTAATATATTCTTCGGATTTTTTTATATCTTTATATATTTCTTTTTTTATTTCATCCATAATATGAGTATTATACTATTTTATTTGCAAAAAACATATAAAAGGTATATAAATATATACGGAAAGGACAAGTTAAAAATGCCCACAAAAAATGACGCATTAGCACACTCACTCAAAAAAGGTTGGAAAAATAAGAAAAATAAACCTCAAATCACATGTTTAAAATGTGGTACAAATAAGCAAATAACGAAACATCATGTCATACCAAAAACTCATGTAGATCATTATAAAATGAAAAAACATGATGCACCTACAGTGTCATTATGTGTTAAATGCCATAGAACGATTGAAGATCGTATCCTGTGGACAGAAGCTTTTGTAAATAGAGGTAGTGTAGGTCAAAGATTACCTCTACATAAGATGGAAGATTATTGGTATATTTTATCAATGTTTATTGGTATACAGAGATTCTCAGAATTGCTTAAAACGGGAAAAGTTTCTAAACATCCAACCTGCAAAATCATCGACGAATAAAACAACTAAAATAAAACAACTAACAAAAAAATAAATTCCCTTAACCGGGAATTTAATTTTTTTATTTATTATGAGATGAAAAATAAATTATTTCTTATCTTTATTTTGTTTAGGTTTTTTTATTTGTTTATTTTTCTTATCTCTATGTTCTCCTTTTGCCATATATCTAGTATATCACTTCAGATGAATCATAATCAATATCAGAATCAATATTGTAATTTTGTTTTTTAATTTTATTTTTTTTATAAACCCTATTCCCTTTTTTATTTTTAAGATTCGATAAAGAACCTGTTGATATGGAATTTATATAATTTTCCTGCATCTTATAAAGCTCTGTTTTCATAATCTTATTAAATTCATATTCTGCTTCATCTGATTTTTCCTTAAATTCTACATCTTTTTCTAAAACTTCCGGATGCACTTTTAAAGCCATATCATTATAACCAACGAGATGTAGGCCAGATAAAGTTCTTACACGTGAAAGAGCTACATAACCTTGACCGTATTCAAAAACTTGAGATATATCCATCATAGCTTCATCTAAGGACATACCTTGGGATTTATGTATAGTCATAGCCCAGGCAAGACGAAGTGGTATTTGTTTAATTGTAGCTATTTTTTTACCTCCATCATCTATAGACCATTCCATAGGCTCTATTTCTATTTCTCGAGCATAACCTTTTTCATTCACAAAACGAACTATTGGATATGTTGTTTTTTTTGAAAATTTAACAACTTCTCCAACAGATCCATTTACAAAACCTTTTTCTGGATTATTTTTAGTACACATAACTTTTGCACCTTTTTTTAACTCCAATTTTTCTGGAGATAAACAATTCTTGATAAGATTATCCAATATAAAATCACGACCTGTTTTAGTCATTTCAAAAATCTTAATCTTATCATCTATAAGACCTAATTCTAAATTATTAACTTTATCAACATGTATATTATGAGAATAAAGCTTGGTAACTTTTTTATCATGTGTTTTATTTGAAATCCTTTTTTGCAAAATATTATGAACTTCAGTATCTACTTTATTTTCTCTTATATTTTTTAATATAGACATAAATTCATCATCTGATTGTCTATGTTGTTCTGATAAATAACATATTATAGGATTTAACTTTTTCCAGGCGTTTGAATCAAAAGCTAGATTTGAACTTTCAAACATCTCAAGTGTAGAGGTTTTATCCTGTAATTTTACAATAGGCGGAAGTTGAAAAAAGTCTCCAACAAAAATAACTTGTAAACCACCGAAAGGTTTATCGTTATTTCTTATATATGAACAAACTTTCTCTATCATATCTAAAGTTTTAGCTGATAACATGGATATTTCATCTATGATTAAAACTTTAGCTTTTGTTATTCTCTTTACTATATACTCTTTCTCAAGCATAGCCTCCAGATCATATACGGAGAGTTCATTTTTAATACCTAAACCAGACCATGAATGTATAGTCATACCTCCTATATGAGTTGCTGCTATACCCGTAGATGCTGTAACAGAAGGACTTACACCATGATCTATAAGATAATCAATAAAAAGCTTTATGGTGTGTGATTTACCAGAACCTGGTTCCCCTGTTAGGAAAACAGATGCTCCGGTTTTTAGAATATTTAAAGCTTGTTCTTGAGTCATTGAGAATTATTATAACATTTTTATTTCCAATCCTGCACAAGTAACAATTCTCCACTGTTGTCAAAATCTTTCCAAATCTCTTCAGTAACAAAAGGAATAAAAGGATGAGAAATGATTAAAATTTGTTTAAATATATATCTCAAAACTTTTTTATTTTCAGGAGATAAATCTTTCTTAACTTCCTCTATGACAATATCTGCATATTCATGCCATATATATTGATACAATTCCTCACCTGCTAAGTGTAATTGATAATTTTCTATGTTTTTAGTTATAATATCTTTTGATTTATTTAGATTTTGTATATGAATATTATTTTCATCTACAGTACCCATATCATTTTCATCGGTATTTTCTAAAACAAAACGTGCTATATTCCATAATTTATTCACGAATTTTTTATATGCTTTTATTTTATCTATAGATAAAGGTATATCATTTCCTGGTGCATTTCCTACTATCAGAGACATACGTAAAGCATCCATACCGTATTCATCGGCTACATCTATAGGAGATAAAACATTACCTTTTGATTTACTCATTTTTTGACCTTTAGCATCAAGAACCATACCATGCATATATATATCTTTAAAAGGAACTTCTCCTGTTAAATATAATCCAAAAAATACCATACGAGGAACCCATTTAAATATTAAATCACGACCTGTTTCCATAAGTTGTGTTGGATAAAATCTTTTAAAATCTTCACCTTGTGTAAAGCCTAAAGTGGCTATAGGCCATTGACCTGATGAAAACCATGTATCAAAAGTATCTTGATCTTCTTCCCATCCATCACCTTCTGGTTTATCTTTTCCTATATAAAATTCTTCATTTTCTTTTCCTTTGTTTTTAAACCAAGCTGGTATTTTTATACCCCAAACTATTTGTCTGGATATATTCCAATCAATAGGGTTTTTCATCCAATATTCAAAAACTTTTCTATATTGTTCTGACACAAATCTTATATCTTCATTTTCAGAAGCTTTTAATGCTATATCAGCAAGTTTTTCCATCTTTATAAACCATTGATCTTTTAATTGTGGTTCTATAGGTGTCTCACATTTATAACAAACTGGTATCACATTTTTATAATTTTCATCTTTAGAAATAATTAAACCTTTTGACTCTAATATCTCTATAACTTTTGCACGACCAGCTGTTATAGCACGTAAACCTTTTAATTCACCAGCTATGTCTGTGTATTTTCCATAATCATCTATCAGTTGAGACATATCTAAACCATGTCTCTTGGCTATATCAAAATCAACGCTAGAATGCCATGGTGTTATAGTCATAGCACCTGTACCAAACTCTTGATCTATACTCTCATCTTTTATAACAGTAAATACACTTTTACCCAAAACCCATTCAGCTTCAAAAGTATCACCGTGATTCCATTTACTATATCTTTCATCATTTGGATGAACCACAACATATTTATCAGAAACTTTTGTTTCTGGTCTTGAGGTGGAAATATTAAATTCTCCAAGTTTAAAAGTGTATAAAGTAGTTATTTGCTCTTTATTTGTAGTTTCAACATCAGATAAAGAAGTTTGATGTTTTGAACACCAATTACAATCTCTTTTACCACGATAAACTAAACCATCTTTATACATCTTTATAAAAGTATCTTGTACACCTGAAACTATCTTGTCATCAAGAGTGAAAGTTGTTCTAGACCAATCATATGATGCACCCATACGTTTTATTTCTCCTATGGCTATATACTTATTTGAATCAGTGAAATCATATATCTCTTTATATAATTGATCTCTATCCATACCGAAACGACTTCTACCCTCTTTTTCAAGTTTTTTTTCATATACAACCTGTGTCTCAAAACCAGCATGATCAGTACCTGGCAACATCAAGACCTGAAAACCTTTCATACGTTTGTATCGACCTATAATATCTTTTAATGTTACATCAAGAGCATGACCTGCATGGAGACGACCATTTGCATTTGGTGGTGGTGTAGCAGTTGACCATGTTTGTGAATTTTTATATTTATCTGGTTTTTTTTCTATAAGAATATCAGGATTAAAAAAACCGGATTCAACCTCTTTCTCATACACTTTAGATTCTATATCTTTTGAATTATAAGGTGTTTTATATTTTTCAGGTAAATTCATTTTAATATTTTAACATAAAAAACATTATCAATAAAGACTTTTATGGATTTTTATATAATATACATCTTACTTATATATATATTATCTAGGGGTATATTGTTCACTTATTCTTTTTGCTTCTTCTAAAACATCCATAGTTTCTTTATATTTTATGCCTATGTAAAAAAACCAAGCTGGCAATAAACCAAGCAAAACTATAAAAGAAAATATACGTGCTGTGGCTGATCTTTGTGTTAGTTTTGACATGAGTGTTTATATTATAGTGATATTAAAATTACAATTATATATATTTCATATATCTACCCTCTTTTTTAGTAAAAGCATCTTTTGAGCTCATACTATATTTAAAACCATATTTTTTTGTTATTTTTGATCCATCAACAGCTACTGGATATGAATAATATCTCCAACCACCACGAGAGGTAGGTATGGCACCTTTTGATAGATGCCATGCAAAAAAGAAAACTATTCTTATTATCCACGGATGAACTCTTAACATTCTTTTATTCACAGCTTGAGCCATATCTTTACCTAGAACAGGTTCACCGGGAGGACATGCATTAAAAATTTCGTATTTATCATCTGTTTTTATAAAAGCTAATAATTCAGTTATATCACATATATCATCTTCATGTATAAACTGTCTTAACCACTTAGGTGTTACTGGTACCCAAGATACTAATTTTGACACAAGTTTATGTGTAAAATTTTCTTTTAATTGACCAGATAGTGCTGATTGTAAACCAAAACGAATTCGTGAATATCTACCTCTTGGACCAGTGATAGCAGCAGGTCTTATTATAAAAACTTGAGGAGTTATATTTCCATTTTTTATTTGATTATTATACATCTCTCTAAGATGTTCTTCTGCAACTTTTTTCTCTAAAGCATATAAGTAATCATTGTTTCTAAAAGCATCTTCTTCTGTAAATAGATGATCTATTTCATTATCTGATTGGGCACCATATGAAGATACAGTAGAGTAATGTATTAATCTTTTTACAGACGGTGTATTAAAAGCAAAATTAAATACATTATCAGACCCTGTAACATTCCATTTCCATTGTATGTCTTTTTTTCCATACATCTCTCTTATTTGCCAAGCTGTATTTATAACTATATCTGGTTTTTTTTCTGAAGCTAAAGATTGCCAATCATTGTCACCTGTATTGGTTTTTATCCAAGATATATTTTTTAAATCATTTAATAAATCAGGTTTATTTTCTTTATCTATACAAATTATATGATTAACATCTTCTCTATTTGCTAATTGTTTAACTAACATTGTACCTACATAACCAGCTGCACCTGTTATTAAAATTGTATGTTTATTTTCCATAATAATATTAATTATACTACACACCTACTCTCATTGAAAGTGTTTTAATAGTCTTTAATACAATAGTTAAATCTAATAAGATTGATCTATTTTTAATATAATATAAATCATATGCAAAACGTATCTTTGTTTCATCTACACCTTGAGGAGGTAAACCTTCTTGAGTTACCTGTGCCCAACCAGAAAGACCAGGCTTAACAACATATCTGGCTTGATAATATGGTATGGATTCTATAAGTTTAGAACTCAAACCACCTAAATCAGCTCTTGGACCAATCAATGAACTATCCCCTTTTAATATTGAAATAATTTGAGGTAATTCATCTATACGTGATTTTCTTAAAAATGAACCAA
>CAZHNC010000016.1:0-8900 GCA_964532765.1 uncultured Candidatus Saccharibacteria bacterium
TTATTTTTACATCATTATACATCTTAGTAAATGAAATAATATTTGAAAGTTCAGCTCCTTGAAATTTGTATATAGCCTGATCATCATCACCTACAGCCATAATATTTGGCTTACCTTCATTCCAATCATTCCTGGTTAATAATTCTATGATCTGCATTTGTGCATCATTGGTATCTTGAAACTCGTCTACAAGTATATATTGATATTGTTCTTGTATTTTAAGTCTCAGAGATTCATTTTGACGTAATACAGTTAAACAATCTATAATCATATCTTCAAAATCATGAAAACCTCTTTTATATAATTCGTTTTGATATTTTTTATATACAGTATTTATCTCTCTCAAGGCATCAGCTTTAATGGTATCTTTGAAAATATTTTCACCTTTAGTGTTTTTATCCGTGTTCTCTTTTTTCCAATCAGAAAAATCTTTCCTCTCTTTTACATTTGTTTTAAAATTTAAATATAAAGCATCTATTAAAGAATAATATTTTTTTATAAATCTTCCACCTTTTTCTTTATATATTTTTTCAAATTCTAGACAAAATTTATCATACACAGCATCATTTATTCTTTCTGATAATATAGGTGATAATTTCTCATTTAATGTGATAAGATCTTTATCATTTTCATCAAGGATACTATTTAAATCATCAGGTGTTAAACCAGCTTTTTTAAGATTTGAAATAGTATTTTGTATAGCATTTAAATATGTAAAACCTTTTTCAGGATGATATGATTTTATTTTTGAATCAAAAGATAAACCGGTCAAAATATCATTCAAAATATTTATCTTGGTAACATCATCAGCCGGATGAACTGTTATACCATTGTAAAAATATTCAGGATAATTTGAAATAATACTTGTACAAAGATTATGAAATGTATGAATATTGACCCTGTAAGCATCTTCTTTAAGATATCTTTCTATACGATTTCTCATATTATGAGTTGCGGAATCAGTAAAAGTTAAACAAAGTATATTTGATGCTTTTGCATCTGTTTTTAATAGTATATTTGCAACACGCAAAGACAATATTTCAGTCTTTCCTGATCCAGGTCCTGCGACTATAAGTATCGGACCGTCTATACTGTCTACAGCCTCTTTTTGGGCTTTATTTAGGCGTTTATATGATGTTTTGAATAACTCTAATTGTTTTTCTTGTTGTGTGTTTTTTGAAGGCATTGGATGAATTATAGCATAACTCTGACTATAAATAGTTAGGAGCCTCCTCCCCCACTCCTCCATAATGATTTGCTAATCTGGCCATAACATAAAGTAAAGACGAAAGCCTATTCATATAAGCCAATGTCCATTCCCCTAAAGCTCTTATACCTTCATCGTGAACTTGCACAACCCTTCTTTCAGCTCGACGAGTCATGGTTCTTGATATATCAGACAAAGCTGCTATTTCTGTACCACCTGATATGAAAAATGTTGTTATTGGAGGTAATATTTTTTCAGCTTCATTTATATAGGCTTCACATTCACGCAGTTTTGATTCTTCTATAGTTTTTTGTGCACCTGCAAGTTCAGCTTGTATTATGAAAAGATTTTGTTGAATTTCATGAGTTATAATATCATAAGTTTTTCCAAGTATTGAAAAATTTTCTAAACCTTTTGATTTAATTTTAAGTAATCCTAAAAATGAATTTATCTCATCCATAGCCCCAAGTGCTTCAGCTATAGCTGAAGATTTTGATATACGTTGATCACAACCAAAAGTTTTTGTGGTGCCATTGTCACCTTTTCCTGTATATAATGTCATTTTTTTATTATATCATCTTATTATGATATTAAATAATTATCTATATTGGGTTAAATAACCATTTTTATCATGTAAAATTTTAGTAGCCATTTCTACAGCTTTAGATTCTGATATTTTACCAGATTTCATATCCTGTATTATATTTTCAATCAAATCCTTTTCTGAATCAACTGCCCCAAATTGGCACATCATTTGAAAAATATGTCTTATTTCCATTTCAGTTTGAGAAAAATCTTTTTCATTATTAGAATCATTATCTACTATATCTTTAGATATAGGATAAGAATAATTATTTTCACTAAAATTTTCATTAAACATAATGACTATATTTTATCATTTTATTTTATATAAATATATAATAAGAAAAAACCTTGTCTAAAATAAGACAAAGTTTTTTCTAAAGGCTTAAGAATATAATCATTTCTAAATAATCTTTTTTATATATTAACAACTTATATTGCCAATATAATATGACGCCTTATATCAAAAGAAACTCATCTTACGAAGAGTTTCTTTTGAGTACTAAGATGTTAATTGCTTAACTTCTCAGTACAATTAATATAGCATATACAAAATTAATTGCAAGCTCTTAAGTGAAATATAATAATTTTATTTAATATCCCTTCAATCTATTAGCTTTATCATGTTGTCTAATCTTCTCATGAGCTTTGGCCTCTATTTGTCTAATACGCTCTCTTGTAACACCGAACATTTTACCAACCTCTTCAAGAGTATGTTGAACACCATCTGTCATACCATTTCTAAGCATAAGAATTTCTCTTTCTTTCTCATTTAAATCATTTAATATCTCACGAACCTGATCTTGAAGTATACGTTTTGAAGCATCTTGATCGGGTGTCATTACCTTGTCATCAGCTACAAAATCAGCAAATACAGATTTTTCTTCATCATCAACAGGGGTATCGAGTGATACAGTTGATTGATCTATTTTCTCAATCATATATACTTTCTCTATATCAACACCCATTTCAAGTGCTATTTCTTCAGGCATAGGATCACGACCTAAATCTTGAAACAATCTTCTAACAACTTGTTTATATTTAGCTATAGTCTCAACCATATGAACCGGAACACGTATAGTTCTTGATTGATCTGCAAGTGCACGAGTTATAGATTGACGTATCCACCAAGTTGCATATGTAGAAAATTTAAAACCTCTTTGCCAATCAAATTTTTCAATAGCTTTTGAAAGACCGATATTACCTTCTTGTATTAAATCAAGTAAAGTCAAGTCTTGACTTCTATTTGCATATTTTTTAGCAATAGAAACAACAAGACGTAAATTAGCACGCATTAGAAGATTTACAGCCTCTCTGTCACCTGCTTCTATTCTTTTAGCAAGCTCTTTTTCTTCATGTCCAGATATTAAGTCATATTGACCTATCTCTTTTAAATACATTTGTATAGAATCAAATTGAGCTTCACGACCAGTTAAGCCATTACCATATTTTTTTATGAATTCATCTGTATCATCTTGTACATTCAAGAAACCACCTGATTCCAATATGTCTATATGTGCACCTTGTAATTTTTGATATAAATAATCCAAAAATAATATATCTTCCTCAATATCCGGAAATTCTTTTAAAATTTCATCATAAGTAACAAATCCTCTTTCACGACCTTTTGTGACAAGTTTTTCAGCTTTTTTATCGTATTTTAATTCTAAATTTTTCTGAGCTTTATTTTTTAATTCTTCAGCTTTTGATAATTTAACATCTTTTTCTTTTTTTGATGTAATATTATCTTTAGCTTCTTTTTTCTTATCAACAGAAACTTTTTTAACAATTATTTTTTTAGGTATTATCTTTTTTACCTCATTTTTTTTATTTGTTTTTTTATCTTTTTTTATATTTATTTTTGTATTTGTTGATTTAGATACAACCTTAACAATCTTTTTATCTATTTTTTTTGATTTTGCCATAATGTATTTATATCTTGTGTATATTTATTTATTAAATTAATGTCTTTAATAATTTCAGCTTTTTTTAATTTATTTTGTATTTCTATAAAAATTAAATTATATATTTTTTTAATAAAATTGTTGAAAGATATCTCTATTTCTCTTTTGTAAAAATCTAAATCCAGTTTCTTCTGTGTATACATATTCTCTAAAGTGAAAATAATATTTTCATCTATTTGATCTATATTATTAAAAATATTCTCTAAATCCTTTAAATATTCAACTTGCAATCTATATAATTCACTTTTTTTGTAGTCATCTATATATGAATCTACTTTTTGTTGTTTATCTGAGATAATATTATTATCTTCAGTTTTGGAGTTTGTATTTAATTGTTGATTATAAATATACACTAAAGATTTAAATTCCGCAAGTGCCTTATCTATAATAATATTATTTTTACTATCTTTATTAGACATTGAATCATCTTTAATCTTTAAATCATCTTTTGATAAATTATTTACATAAACATGTTCATTCTGTTTGTATTTATTTAATTCTAAATTTATATTATCAAGTGAAATATCAAAATAATCAGATACTTTTTTAGAGAAAAATTCCCTATCTATAGATGATTCCAATGATGCTATAAGCGGTATAATCTTCTCTAAAGAATTTTTTGTTGATAATCTACTATTATTATCACTTTTGGAAATAATATAATCTATAACATGTGTAGCATTTTTTAAAATATTCAAAAAAGTTTTTTTATCTTTTAATAATAAAGATGCAGGGTCTTCACCTTGTGGTAATACTGCTGTTTTGACCTCAAAACCATATTTTAAAGCTAAATTCCAAGCTTTTACAGTAGCATTTAAACCAGCTTTATCTGCATCATATATCAACATTAAATTATTTGTATATCTACGTAATATTTGTAAATGTTTATCAGTTAAAGCAGTACCACTTGTTGCAACAGTATTATTAAAACCTTCCTGATGACACAATAATAAATCCATTTGACCTTCAACCAAGATCACATATTTAAATTTTCTAATACCATCTTTAGCTTTATCTAAACCATATAAAACTTCAGATTTATTAAACAATAAAGTATCTGGACTATTTAAATATTTTGGTTCACCTTTATCTATAACCCTAGCAGATATAGCTATAGGATGTCCTTGTATATCAAATATAGGGAAAGTTATACGGTCACGAAAAAAATCGTATCTTTTACCATCTTTAGATTTTACAATACCAAGTTTTTCTAATAATTGAGTATCTGTTGAATTATTATTTAATTTATCCTCTATAAATTGCCATGATTCTGGAGTATAACCTATTTTCCAATCTTTTATTGTTTCCGTTTTCAATCCTCTATTATATAAATAATTTATGATTTTATTGTTGTGATTTTGAAATAAATTTTCATGATAAATTTCAATAACTTTATCAAAAAGACTTAGAGAATCTTTTTTTTCTTTGTCATCTTTTATATCTTGTAAACTCTTATCTTGATTTTGTTGCCAATCACTTTCTGGCAAACCTGATTTATCAAAAACATAACGCAACGCTTCTTTAAATTCTAAATGCTCATATAATTTTACAAATTCTATTACATCACCTTTCAAACCACAACCAAAACAATTGAAAGTTTGTCTTTGTTCTGATACAAAAAAAGATGGTGTTTTTTCATGATGAAAAGGACAACATGCTTTATGATTTATGCCAGCTCTTTCTACTTTTATAAAAGAACCTATTATATCAACTATATTTACCCTATCTTTTATTTTTTTAACCAATGATTGCATATAATATTTTAAATATAGCACGATAAACAAAAAACTGCATCGTGTTTTTTTATGTTGACACGATGCAGTTTAGAATTTTAAGGTCTATATTCACGGAAGACTAAGTCTTTGTTTGATTTGATAAGTGAGTCTAGTTGATTCTATCTCAACCCTAGTTCTCATATACTCCTCAAAATCAGATTGAGACATAAGTCTACCAGACAAAGGAAGTTGACCTTTCATACATTGATCTTGAATCTCTTTAATTTTACTGATGGTTTGATCCAAAATATCAGAAAATCTAGAATCATCAAGATAGATATAGATACCATTTTCCACAGCATATGATTTTAGCCATGATAAAATAGTACTATCCGACACGGGGGTGTGTATTATAGTTTGCATTACATATAAAACTATAATATATATTAAAAATAAGTCAATACTTTATAATTGATGATTTTATTTAAATTAAATTATTTAAAATTTAACTAAATAAATTATTTTTATTTTTATCTAAATGATTTTTAAAAGCCTTACCCGCATCTTCTCTGTATTTACAATATTCACAAGTTTCTTTTGCTGATGGTATTCTATCATCATCTAAACATTTTTTTATATTTTCCAAAGTCTTATCTATCCAATCTGTTTTACCAATATGTGGTATAACTTTAACAGTAAATTCCAATCTATTATCAAAACCATCTTTACTTCTAATACCATTTGCATAAACAAAATAACCTGTTTCGGAAACTTCAAATCCAAGTTTTCTAAATATCCATTGATATATCTCCATTTGCCTTTTATACCCATCTTGCCATTCGCTATCAAGGTTAACCTCATCATCTTTACTTGTCGCTTTATAGTCAACTATAATCAATTTATCTTTATGTTCGCCATCTGTATACACCCAAAGATCATCTATTGCTCCTGTTATAAGTAAATTTGTTTTTTCATGTAATATTTGTGCACCTATAAAATTTTCTCTCCATGTATCCATTTCGGTATGAGAAAATGGAATAGCTTTTATATCATTTTCTAACATATAAGGATGAGAAGTTTTTTCTTTTCTATGTTTATCAAACTCTTTTTTTAAAAGCAAATCAACAGCAGAATTAAGATTAAATGGAAATCCCTGTGGTCGACCAACCCCCAATCTACGATCTAGATAGAAACAACGTGGGCATTCAACAAATAAATCAATCTTTGAACGAGAAAGTTTAAAAGGTTCTTTATCACCTTTCATATATAATTTTCTTTTACCCCAAGTAAATTTTGATGCCATAATATATATGATTATAGCACACTACCAATTTCTTCTAAAATAGAATATGTTCTATCTTTATTTACCCCAATTTCTTCTAAAATATAACTTCTGTTTCTAAGGGTTTGACATAAAATAATATTTTTCTCTATCAACTTTTTCTTTTCCTCTTTAGATAAAGTTGTTAATATAGTTATAGGATAAAGTGAATATTCTATTATTTTATCTTGTAAAGATCCATCTTCAGGATAATCAAAACTCATTAACTTTAAATCATTACATTTTGCATATGTTATAGCAGTTTCAGAAAAATATGTATTTGTTATAAGCCAACCTTCTGATAATTTTTCTGGTACTTTTTTTACATTAACTGATTCATCTTTTATATCGAAAGATTCTATACAAAAAGTTGTATTTTCTATATCATCATATCTTGCTTTTACATATAAAGCATTTTTTAAATCAGTTCTTGAACCTGCATCACTATGATATTTTGCCTCTACCATAATCAATTTATCTTGATTCCAAGCAACAACATCAACTTCATGTGACACACATTGACCCATAATCATTTGTCCAGTTATAGCATCATAACCTTCATGTCTCCATATCTCAGCTATAAACTTCTCAAAAGGAAATCCGGATGGACCTATCTCAAGCATAGACCTCTTTAAAGAATATTTTAAAGCTGATGCTTTAGATATGTTTTTTAAATGTTTAAAAGCAAGATGATAAATATATTCTGTTTTTATAGGTTGATCCTTGTAATTTTCATTACATTTATTCTTAACATATTCACAAATCTCAATAGCAACATCTATATGTGCACCTGTTTTCACTATTGCATTGATCAATTTTTTTTCATTAAACTCCTCTATATTTCCATTAGCTTTACGGATTTGCATATATAAAAATTATATCATGGAAATTTATTTATTTCATAACACCGCCTCCTATACATAATTCCTCATCATAAAAAACCATAGATTGACCCTTCGAATATAATTCAGGTTTTAAAAGTTCAACTTTTAAATTATTCCCATCCTTTATCACTTTATTTATATTAATTTTTTCTTGTCTATATCTAAGTCTACACTGTTTTACATTTTCTAAATCATCTCTCAAAACAACATCTTTAAGTACTATATATTTATTGTCAATACTCT
Organism: uncultured Candidatus Saccharibacteria bacterium; assembly: GCA_964532765.1. Taxonomy (GTDB): domain Bacteria; phylum Patescibacteriota; class Minisyncoccia; order Phycocordibacterales; family CAIZLB01; genus CAIZLB01. The sequence continues at coordinate 7,917 of CAZHNC010000016.1, forward strand.
CGTCAAGTTTTTTTTCTGTATCAACTATTAAAATATTATTTTCTATATCTTTTTTAACAATATATAATCTTGTTTGATTTGTTTTATTTTTAAAAATATTAAAACCATGACGTTCACCTATAGCATATAAAACAACACCATCATGTGACCCTATAACCTGACCATCTTTATCTAACACATCACCAGGTTTTGTGTCTATATGTTCTTTTAAAAATTCTTTCATATCTATATGACCAATAAAACAAACACCTTGACTATCTTTTTTATCAAAAACTGGTATCCTAGCTTTTCGAGCTATCTTTCGAAGTTCTGGTTTCTGAAGATGACCTATAGGAAATAATATATGTTTCAACTCTTCTTTTTCTAAAGTCCAAAGAAAATATGATTGATCTTTATTTTTATCGACACCCTCTAACATCTGCCCCTCTATATTTCTTGCATAATGACCTGTAGCTATATAATCAGCACCTTGTGATTTAGCCCATTTCCAAAAAGCACCAAACTTTACCTCTCTATTACACATAACATCAGGGTTTGGAACATTACCAAGTGAATATTCTTTAAACATATAATCAACTACACCTTTTTTATATTCATCACGAAGATCCAGGGTGATAAAAGGTATATCAAGATGAGCACATACACGCATAGCATCCCTTCTTTCTTCCTTCCAAGTACATTCACCACCTTCAGGTTGCCATACACGTATAAAAACACCGGTAACATCATAACCTTGTTTTTTAAGTAGATATGCAGATACGGATGAATCAACACCACCTGACATACCGATATAAACCTTTTTTAATGAATTTGACACTTTTTTTATTGTAATTTAAAATATTTTTTTTGCAAGTATCACAAGTTCTATTTCCCTAAATAAATCCTTCTATTTTTCAAATGCTCACCATAATTCTTTGCATAATGATTCACACCTTCTTTATCAGATAAGAAAAATATGTAATCATTTTTATCAGGATTTACAGC
>CAZHNC010000017.1:0-8668 GCA_964532765.1 uncultured Candidatus Saccharibacteria bacterium
TGTATTATATTGTATCTTATTTAAGATAATATCATGAACATATATCTGTGATGATATATCAACTGATTGAGCTTTAATTGATAAATTAATAATAAATATAAATAAAAATAAAGTACTTAAAAAAAACTTTTTCATGAATATATTATATAATCTTTTTCAAAAAAAGTATGCAAAAACAATATTAATCTAATTTAATCTTATTTAAATTATTTTTATATAAATCTTTATTAGATTTTAAAAACTCATAAAGAAACAGACCTTCTTTTTCAAAAAAACCATTCATATTAACCTTTTCTACAAAACCCTGTAAACCTCTAATATATACAGTAAAAAATATATTTATTATATCCAATATTTCTTTTTTATCATTAAGATTGCTTTTAACTATATATATAATAAATCTACATAGATGAATTATTGTATTATATATCTCTTTATTTATATCATCAAAATATTCTCTTTCATCATTAAAAAATAAATTTTCTGAATTTTTTAAAAAATTAAAAATACTTTTAGATGAAGTAAAAGAGAACAAATGATTTGCATCGGTCAATATAAAAAATTCTTTACCTTTAACTATAGATAATGTGTTTATACTTAAATCCTTTATATTACCCTTTAATTTAGAACTATTCTTTCTCAAACTTTTAGCTATTATATGTATAATTCCAAATTTATCAGAAAAAGCTTTTATCAAAACATCATTTTCTTGTATATTTTTTAATTCAAAGATTATGCAATTCGTCTCATATACGGTATATACCATGTATTTAATATATTAAATTAAATTATATTTTATTCACGACAATTTCTTCTGTATCTGAATTTATAATATTAATTTTTCCTGAATTAACAGTTTCTTTTATGAAATCCGCATAACTTTCTATATCATCTTTTGTTTTTATAGTTAAATCAATCTTATCACCTGGAATAAGCTGTAATTCTTTTCTCTTTGATTGTATTTCACGTATAATATCTCTAACAACACCCTCTAATCTCAATTCCTCTGTTATATTTGTATCCAACTCTATATTTTCACCCTCAATAACTTGTTTAACATTTAATTCATCTTTTATGATATCAACATAAATATTATCTATATCATCTTTTTTTATAGATATTGATAATAGAGGTTGTCTAACTTTGATAGCAAGTTTATTACGTAAAGCTAACCCTTGCTCTATAATCTGTCTAGTTTTTAACATATTTGCCAATACAGATTGATCTGATATTGTCTTAATTTTTGGCCATTCTTCTAAATGAACTGATTCTTTTATATCTAATATATTTGCAAATTTTTTCACAAATAAATAGATCTCATCACCCATAAAAGGAGTAAATGGTGCTATAACTTTTGAAAGATTTATTAAAATAATTAATAAATTTTTTGTAACTAAAATTGTATCATCTTCATCTTTAAAACGATCTCGACAACGTCTTAAATACCAAGTTGATAAATCTTCAACAAAATCTATTATAGGTCTAGCAGCTTTATCAGTTTGATAATTATCAAGATTTTCAGTTATATCTAATATTAAATTATTTAATTTTATACTTATCCATTTATCTAATTCATTTTTATCAGAAAAATCAACGTCAATATCAATGTCAAGATTTCTAACACCATACATCTCTAAGAAAGATATAACATTTGAAATCTTATTAAAAAATTTATTATTTATCTCATTTAACATTTTCTCTGAGAAAGCATATTCTTCTGCTCTGGTAACAGGTGAAGACAATAGAAAATATCTTAAAGAATCCGCACCAAATTCTTCTATAACAGGCATAACATCAGGATAATTTTTTAGACTCTTACTCATCTTTTTTCCATCTGAAGCTAAAACTAAACCTCCAACCATGACATTTTTGAAGGGTGCTTTATCAAATAAAGCTATAGACATAAATAACATATAATAGAACCATCCTCGTGTTTGATCCAATCCTTCTGAAACAAAATCAACTGTAAGATTATCTATAAAATCTTTTTGTTTATTTTCATCAAATTCAAATGGAAAATGAACAGAAGAAAAAGGCATAGATCCGGCATCATACCAAACATCTAAAACTTCGTTTAATCTTTTATATTTCTCACCATTTTCAATAAAATCTATTTCATCTATATATGGTCGATGAAAATCTAATTCATAATTATCATTATGAGGTATATTTGCAAAATCAACTTTAACGTATTCAGCTGTATTAAAATCCCTTAAACAATCTGAATTATTTATAATCTGATCTGTATTATGTCCTAAAGATATATGACAAATTGCATTTAAACTACCTTTATGAGCAACTATAAAAATATTTTTATTATCATTAGATTTATCAACTTCATACAAAAAATCAGCTATACGTTTTTTTATATCTAAAAAACTTTCACCATTTGGAAATTTTTTCAAAACTTCATCTTTAAGAGTAGGAACATATTCGTCATGAGTTTTTATGGATTGACCATCCAAATCACCAAAATCCTGTTCTTTCAATCTTATATCCGTCTTTATCTCTACAACTTTACCTGTTTTTTGTTTGATTATATCTCTTATAATTTCAGCTGTTTCAACAGTTCTTAATATAGGTGAACTATAAATCATATCTGGTATATTATTTTCCAATATCATCTTTTCAGCAGAATTTTTAACATCCTCCTTCCCTTTTTCTGTTAAATGATGTTTTTTAGAAAATTCTAAATCAGAACTAAGAACACTCTCTGTAAGATGTGTAGCCTCTCCATGACGTATAATTGTATAAGAATTTTTTCTTGTTTTTTCTTTTATCTCAGAAACTGAACCTAAACATATATAAGGATTTTTTGATTCTGGATTTTCTGATTTCCATATAGGAAGTGGTGTACCCCAATATCGACTACGTGATACTGCCCAATCTCTATTATTTTCCAACCAAGCATGCAATCTCTTATGACCTATTTCATCAGGGAACCAATTTATAGAATTATTAACTTCTATCATTCTGTCACGAACGGCTGTAGTTTTTATAAACCAAGATGATGTAGCATAATTTAATAAAGGTGTTTTACATCTCCAACAATGAGGATAAGTGTGAGTATATTTTTCTTTTGCAAATAAAGAATCATTATGTGCTAAATATTTTATAACTTCTATATCAGCTAAAGAATGATTATCTTTTGGTTTTACTTGCCCTGAAAAATCTTTTACTTCAACTGAAAAATCACCATGTAAATCAACATGTTTAATAATAGGTAAATCATGCACTTGAGCTAATTTCATATCATCATCTCCAAAAGCTGGGGCTATGTGAACTATACCTGTACCATCAGTATCAGTTACAAAATCACCATGATAAACTTTCCATGTTTTATCATTTTTTAAATCATTGAAATAATCAAATACGGACTTATAAGATAAACCTATCAACTCATCACCTTTAACATCTTTTATTATAGAAAAAATTTGTCCTTCTTTTTTAAAAGTATTTATTTTTTCAAATGATGATTTTAATACTATTATTTTTTTATCACCTGTATCAATTATTGAATAAAGTAAATCTTTATTTATAGCCAAAGCAACATTTCCAGGTAAGGTCCAGGGTGTTGTAGTCCAAGCCACAAGAGAAATATTTTCATACTCACCTTTTGATATTATAGGAAAATATACATATGCAGATATATCAGATATCTCTTTATATCCTTCTGTGACTTCATAATTTGACAATACTGTCTCACAATGTGGACACCATGGCATAACTTTATAACCTTCATATACTAAACCTTTTTTATATAATTCTTTAAAAGCCCAAATATTTGACTCCATATATGTAGAATCAAGTGTTCTATAATCATTATCCATATCAACAAAACGACCAAGTCTTGGAATAATCTTTTTCCAATCTTCACGAAAAGCAAAAACTGATGATCTTGCAGTTTCATTAAATAATCTAACACCTGCCTCTTCTATATCTTTTTTACCTTTAAAACCTAAAGTTTTTTCAGTTAAACTTTCTACTGGTAAACCATGACAATCCCAACCCCAAGAACGTGGAACATAAAAACCTCTCATAGTTTTATAACGTGGATATAAATCTTTTACTGCATTTGGTACAACATGTCCAAAATGTGGTAAACCAGTAGCATATGGTGGACCATCATAATATCTAAAAGATTGTTTATCTTTATTTTTATCGAGACTTTTTTGAAAAATATCATTATCTTGCCAATATTTTAGTATTGCAGATTCACGTTCATTTGGGGTTTTCATGTATTGGATTATACATTATTTTGAGAATTTTGGGAGGGGTTATAAAATAAAAATCCCGACTTTTTAGGGTCGAGATTTTTATAATTATTTACCACTATATTTTTGATGCAAAGATTTCCATTGTTGAAATGTAGAATTACTTTGTCTTTCTGACTCATTACCCCACATGTATTCTGCATCATTTAAGTTTGGTACACCTATACTTTCATCTTGTCTAAGTTCTGATGCTTTTATTAATTCTCTTGTAGAATCACATGCAGGTAAAGCAAAAACTTGACCATTAATATTACCAATAATAACGGCATTATTTTCATTGTATGTACCAGATTGTATATTATCAAATTTCAAAGTCTCATTTTTTCCTTTTGCGTATAATTCACTAAATTTTAAACTATCTTCCAATATAATTTTATCTGCATTATCTCTTGTTTCTTGTGATAGTATTGGATTTTCCTCTATTGTCATATTTTTATATTATTTTATTTTATATTATTTTATTTTTTAATAATTAAATTATAGCATTTTTATTCACCTTTCTTCATAAAACCTGTAAATGATTGCATTATCTCAAGTGGCACTGTAAATACAACTGTATTTGTTTGATCTGATGATATATCATTTATAGACTGTAATGTTCTAAGATGTAATGCTCCTGGAGTAGCAGAAAGAACACGTGCCGCTTCTGCCATATTTTGTGATGCTGCTAATTCACCTTCTGATGTTATAATAACAGCTCTCTTTTCTCTTTCTGCTTCAGCTTGTTTTGCAATAGTTCTCTCCATATTTTCAGGAAGTTTAACATCTTTAAGTTCAACAGAAGAAACTTCTAATCCCCAAGATGTAGATACTGTTTCAACAAGAGATTCTATACGATCAGCGACTTTATCCCTACTTGCCAAAAGTTCATCTAAAGTTACTTCACCTACAACATTTCTCATAGTTGTTTGTGCATATTGCATAATAGCGTATCTAAAATTCTCGATTTGTAATATAGCTTTTTCAGCATCAGCAACTTTATAATATATAACAGCATTTACATTTACTGGTACATTGTCTTTTGTTATCGCATTTTGATCTGGAACATCTACCGCTTTAGTTCTAAGATCTACTTTTTGATAAGATTGAATAATAGGCAAAACTATTCTCCAGCCTGGATTCATAGTTTTATGAAATTTTCCAAACATAAATTTTAATCCTTTTTCATATTGATTAACCTGACGAATTGAGATTAAAAGTATTATTATTATTGTTATTGTTATAATTATTGCCATGAGTTTAATTTTATATTTATTAAGTTTATATAAATGTATTATATCATAAATAAAATAACCCTTATATATGGGTTATTTTGATTAAATTTCTTTATCTCTTTCTCATCAATGGAAATATTTGAGCCTCTCTAACTGTCTTACCTTCCAAGAAACTAAATAATCTTTCTGAGATACCGAAGCCGAATGCTGGTGGCATACCGTATTCCATAGCTTCTACATAATCCATATCTGCCATCTGAGCTTCATCATCCCCCGCATCACGAAGAGCTTGTTGTTTTTTAAATCTTTCTTCTTGATCTATAGGATCATTTAATTCTGAAAAACCTTTACCAACTTCAGATCCTGCAAGAATTATCTGAAATCTTTCTACAACTCTATTGTCTACACGAGATTTTTTAGCTAATGTCTCAAGGTATACTGGTATACCTATCAAAAACCCTGGACCAGATAAATCTTTTCTAATCTTTTTCCAAAGTGTATCAACCCCTCTTTCTATAGATATAGTCTTTTTATCATATTCTATGTTTGCATTTTTCAAAGCATTTTCAACTTCTTCAACTGAAGTGTTATGTACATCTATATTATAATTTTCTTTTATAATTTTTGAAAAATCATAAATAACCCATTCATCTTTCAGATCAAATTTTAATCCTTTATTTTCAAAATCTGTTTTTCCATAAACCTCTTCAGCTATTTTTATATACATCTCCTTTACCATTTTCATACCTTTATCAAAATCACTATATGCCTCATAAAACTCTATTTGAGTATAATCTTGAGCGTGTTCAGGAGACATACCTTCATTTCTAAATATTCTCCCTATCTCAAAAACTTTAGGTAAACCACCAACCAATAATCTCTTTTGCCACAATTCACCTGCTGATATACGAAGATATACATCTATATCAAGAGCATTATGATGTGTCTCAAAAGGTCTAGCATCGGCACCACCAGTTGTATTTTCAAGTACAGGAGTCTCTACTTCTATATAATCTCTTTGTAATAAAAATGTCCTCATTGTATTCCAAAACAAAGATCTTCTTTTTATCATATCACGCAGTTCTGGATTTAAGACCATATCAACATATCTTTTTCTAAACCTATCATCCTCATCCTCTAAACCAAACCATGAATCTGGCATAGGTCTCAAACTCTTAGATAAGAGTCTCCATGATTTTACTGATATAGCGTTTGCACCTCTTTGAGTTATATAGGCTGTCCCTGTAAATTCTATAAAATCACTATTATCTATAAAATCAAAAAAATCTTTTATATTTTCAGCGCCCATATTTTCCAAAGAAAGAAAACATTGAACCTTTTCACTTGTACCATCAAGTATATCAACGAAACCAACTTTACCTTGACCCCTTATAGATAATATACGTCCACCAACTATAACCTCTTTTTTAGATTCAAATAATTCTTGAAAATTTTCATTAAATTGTTTATTTGTAGTGTTTATATAAGAAACTACCGGGAATGCTTCTATCCCTTTTTCTTGTAAAGCTTTAACTTTTTCTATACGTTGTAATCTTATATCTTCTATTGATGTCATAAGTTGAGTTTAGCATGTTTTTTTTGAAAATGAAAAAACTCATTTGTTGTTTAAATCAGTAAACAAACCCTTGATAACTTCCCTCAACTCATAAGTATTGCCGTGACTCAATAATCCAAGATACGATTGAACAACTTCTTCCTTAGTATTATCCTTCAGTTTTTTAAACATCCTCTTTTTGGTCACAGTTCTCAAGACTTTATGTTTTGGAAAATGAACCCAACCGAGAAAATCCATACCAGAATACAAGATCTTAATAAACACCTTGTCAGGATGCAATTGTAACTTTAATTTCTCATAGAGAAACTTCTCAATTTCTTTTAATATATTTTCTAGATATTCTTTATCTCTGGACATGATCACAAAGTCATCAGCATATCGAATATAGTATTTTGTCTTTAACACTCTCTTCATATATTGGTCGAATTCGTTCATGTAAATATTTACCAAGAGTTGCGATGTCAAATTTCCAAGAGGTAAACCTTTTCCTTTTTCCGTGCTATTGAAACTTTGAATGATCGTTTTCAATAAACCTAAAACATCTTTGTCTTCAATATGTTTTGATAATATTGAAAGTAATATTTCTTGATCAATACTCGCAAAAAACTTTCTGACGTCACATTTTAATATCCATACCGTTTTTGTATGGTTCTGACTTACCTTGTTCGAATAATTCCTAAATTGTTTTAGTGCCCTGTGTGTCCCCTTATTCAACCGACAAGAGTATGAATCATGAATAAATTGCTTGTCAAAATATAGGTACAGCTTTCTATAAATTGCATGATGTAATAATCTATCCCTTACACTCGCCTTATGAATACTTCTAGGCTTTGGGTCAGAGATATTAAAAGCTTCATTTTGTGGTTTAGCTATTATCAAAATATCCCGAAGCTGCACAGACACTCGCTCGGTGGTCGTATAGATAGTTTATTTGTTGAAGTTATAGAATCTATATCAGTTACTAGTTTTTTACAAAAAGATGAAAAATTAACATGGGTTCGGATTGCTATTCGAAAGATTGATACGGTCAAAGTTTTACTCATGGTGCTGTGGGAATCAAAGTCGGTGGATAATAAAAAGTATATCGCACTATCTTTACAGATAGAAGAGATTGGGAAAATACTCGGAGGATGGAGTGGTCAGATTACAAAAGCTTTGACTAATAAACAAAACTCTCCCAAAAAATTGGGAGAGAAATAAAGAGAGTTGCGAGAAATACGAACTGATCATCAGAGTTCCACTTGTTGGACGGATTCGTATTGTTGGCATTGAGCTTCAGCTTAGAATCGTCCGAGTTCAAGTTGAACACGTTCGGATTGCTATCACGATCGGAAATTGTGCATTGTTTCATCAAAGCCACCACACCCAGAGAGTTTTACCAATCCAAGCGTTGAATATTATTTGTGATATATAATCACCTAAAACAATACACCAAGTATCTTCTTTTTTTTGAAGTTTCTATATGCACCTCGCTACCCTAAGCCTTAACCGAGGATATTCTGAATGCATAGATACTGGATTGGGCATCAGGAAGCCTTAGCCGACCGCGTATTTGCATACTACCGTATATTAATTTAGCACAGATTTTGATACAGAAAAACTTC
>CAZHNC010000018.1:0-8620 GCA_964532765.1 uncultured Candidatus Saccharibacteria bacterium
AAAACACATGGTTTTTTATCAAGATCTAAAACACATGGTGGTAAAAGAGTATTACAAGCTAGAAGAAGAAAAGGTAGAAAAAACCTTTCAACTGTTGGTTCATAATATAATTTATATATTATTTAAGTGTATTTATATATAATATAAATATGATTTACTCTATAAAAACAATAAACCAGAAGGATAAACCTGGTTTTTTTGTTTATTTTGTTGCAAAAAAGAAAATATTCAAAACTGCTTTTTTGAGAAATAAAGCTAAAAGGATAGCTAAAAATGCTTTTTTAAAAGCTGAAAAAGATTCTTTAATAAATAATTATAATCTTTCAGATAAACAGGTTATTTTTTTCTTGGAAAATGGTATTATTCAAGAGAGATTTTTAAATATTGTTGATTCTTTTAAAAAAGATCTTCTTAGATTAAATAATGATAAAAATAAATATTAAAATTAAAAATAAATAAATAATATAAAAATATGTTCCACGAATTATTTTATAAACCAATATATAATGCTCTGATTTTTATATTGGATATATTACCAAATCATAATGTAGCTTTAGCGGTAATAATATTAACTGTTTTAATAAAGATTATTCTATTACCTTTATCTCATAAGATGTTTATAACACAAATAACACAAAGAAAAATACAACCTTTAATACAGAAAATACAAGATGAATATAAAGATAATAGACAAATGTTAGGTGTAAAACTTTTAGAGGTTTATAAGGAACATAAATTAAACCCGTTCTCCTCTGTTTTACTTATGATTATACAAATACCTATATTTTTTGCACTTTATTTTGTTTTTGCAAAAGGAGGTTTACCAAATATTAATATGGATGATTTATATAGTTTTGTGTCACATGTTAATAATATAAATCATTTTCTATATGGTATAGATTTTACAAAAGCTAATATTGTGGTCGGTTTTACTGCTGGTTTATTTCAATATATACAGATTAGATTATCTTTACAAAATATGAATAAAATTGATAAACCTTTATCTGAACTTAAACCAGAAGAGGTTATGCAAAAACAGATGGGTTTTATGATGAAGTATTTTATACCTATAATTATATTTATAGCTTCACTTAAAGTTTCTGCTGCTGTTGCTTTATATTGGATAGTTTCATCTTTATTTATGATAGCTCAGGAATTATATTTTAGAAATAAATATAAAGAAGAGTTATTGAGTGTAAAATAAAATATTTTCTGGTTTTAATTTAATATAAAAAAATAAAAACATCCTGGTTGGGGATGTTTTTATTTTTTATATTAAATCTCATATTTCCATAGATTTAAAGTATCTTTATCTTGGAAAATTATATATTTATTACTATTTGATATTTTTATTTGATAAACGTCTATAGGTTTAATAACTTGATCTTGTAAAGGGATTATTAATCTAAAATCCCCTGTTTCTGCATCTATAGACCATATATTATCTGAAAATGTTACATTATTTTTGTACCAATCTTCAGGATATGCTGCTTTGTATAATTTTTGTGGTATACCGCAAAATATTGATTTTGAATCATTTGTCCAAGTGCATTTATCAACTATAGTTGCTTGAGATAAATATTCTGTATTTTTAGATTTTACATCATATATATACATTTCTAATGTACCATTTATCATTTCATTATATATAACCTTATTTCCATCAGGTGATGTTAATGTGTTAAAACCATATTTTTCACCTAATATATATTTATTTTTTGATGTTCCATCAGGTGTTAGGAAAAACAAATATCCAGGAAAATTTGAATTAGGTTTTGTTGTTAAAGATATAAGGTTTTTATTTACATATTGCGGTAACCATTCTGATAATGATGTATTTATAACATTTAATCTAGATAAACCATCATGATTTGTAATTATACCTTTCCCTGTTTTATTTAAGAAATAGAAAACTTTTTTTATTGATGATAATACAGATATGTTATCTGAACTTATATTTAAATCTGTTATATTTGTATTAAATATTGTTGATGAAGCGGTTTCTTTTGTTAATTTATAGTTTTTTGTGTTTATTGATTCATTATTACTTTCTATGTTTCTTACTATAACTGAATTTTGGTCTATAAAGAATACTTCTTGTGCCCCAGGTGAGGTGTAGTTCGAAATCTTATTTATTTCTGTTGTAGTGGCAAGATTTTCATAAATATGACCTGTTTTTCTATCCCATAGATATATAAATTCTTGATTTTTTAATATTTTTTTATTTACTATATTTTTTATATTTGTAGATGTTGAATTTGATGTAGATTTTGATGTTGAGGTAGATGTGGTTGTTGATATTATTTCTATATCTTTATATATAAAATCAAAACCAGATACCGGCTCCTTCCATAATTCAACAAGTCTGGGTTTATCTAATGGGTTTTTTGTATATGTAGGATTTTCTATGTTATTTATATCACCTGTTATTAATTCACCTGTTGTTGATGTTGATATTTTTGTTTGAAAAGGTGTTCTTGTTTTATCTGTGTTTTCTGTCTCTGTTGGTGTTGAATCTGTTTTCTTTGATTGATTATATAATTTTAAACCAAAAAATATACCTATTGCGATTATAATTAATATTAATAGTACTATTACTCTTTTGATATTTTTTTGCATAATGTTTATTTGATTATATTATATATTACAAGGTATTCTTTTGTTAAATGTTGATGTATTTTTTATCCAAACAATATTGTTTTTTTGTCTTGTTTTATAATAATCTTTTATAATACTAAATGTTACATTTTTACCTTTTGTATTTATATTATCACTATTTGTTATATTTGGATCTAGATAAGCTTTTGCGGCTGCAAAAGTAAAATCTAAGTTTTCTTGTGAATCATCAACTACAGGTAATATATTTTTAAAAACACCATTAACATACAATTTTATACCTATATATTTTACCTCTGATTTTGGTATACCTGCAGCACCCCAGAATTTTTGTGGTAAAGCTACACCCATAGACATGGTATTCCAATTATCATAAGTGCATCCAGGTTTTGTTGACCATGCTGAATTACCTATACCGTTATCACCTTTCTTACCAACTGTTCCATTACCGTCAAGATATCCAAAAACTGTTGGTTTTGAAGATGAACATAAGGAACCACTGCATTTTATTGAACCAAATGCTGCATATGTTGAAAAATTACCTTCTGTTGTAACAGCATCCCATGTCGGTGTTGTATTAGGATCACCGTATTGATTACCTAAATTAATACCGTTATTAGTATTTAAAATATTATCACCATATGTATTAGTTGTTTCTAAGAAAGTAGACAAATAACTAATATTAGCAAGTGTATTCTTTGTATCTTCTAAACCTTTATCTACGGAACCATCTTTATCTATATTTTTTGGATTAAATTCAAATTGAACTAATTGTTTATTTACAGTATATAATATTGTGTATGAAGCTAAACCTAAAGCTAAAGCTATTAAACTATTTGTTAATTTCTTCTTAGCTTCCCCTTTTTTACCAACTGCTTCCTCTGTCATATATCTTATACCTGCAATAGATATATTTATTACTGTTAATATGATAATAACAGTAATAGCTGATGTGAATAATAACTTAATTAAATTTTCAGTAGCTCCTGAAACTATTACACAACCATCTTTATCCATTAAACCATCAACACCTGGAAAATTATTGGTTATATCAGCAAAAGGTTGATATTGTTTATTATCTACATAATTACATTTCTTTGTTGATGGCCACAAAGTATCCATAACACTTTTATCACTACTTTTATCTACACTTTTAGTTTGTTCTGATTGATTTTCAGGTGGTTTCTCTGTTGTACTGTTTGCTGCTGCTGATATGTTTACAGATATGAATATTGATAGTATAGATATTATTGTGAATAATGGTTTATTCATGATAATGATTATATCAATATTGTGAATTTAATAATAGTAATTATTAATTATTTATATTGTATTGTAATTGTTTAAGTTGATTTAATAACTCTTGTTTTTTTGATTGATTCAATAATTCATATTCCCCACTTAAATCTATATACCATTCAAATATTGTTATTATATATTCTGTATCTTCTTTTTTATTCAAACTTTTATTTGAAATATATAATAATTCTTTAGAATTATTTGATAAAAAATTAATCCAAGAAGCTAAAGCAAATTCATTGTCTATTGATTTAGAAATATTTAAAGCTTCTTTTAATAATTCTTCATCTCTTGTTATTTCCCAGTTAGTTAATAAATCTTTTATATTTTTATTTTTAATTGATTCTAATTCTATTATATTTTTTTGATTTATATTATTTATTTCATCTTTATTTGCATCATATTTATTTGTTGATGATGATGTATTATTAAACCCTTTCTTATCAACTGGAAAAATATTTTCATTTGATTCTACTACAGTATTCTGATTTTTTGTATCTATGTTTGTTTTTAATTTCTTATTATTAATATATATTAATAATAAATATATTATCAATAATGTGATTATTATATATATTGTTATTTTTATTAATTTCATATAAAATATTTTATTTTGTAACTGTTATAGTTTTAGGATTTACTTTTTTTATAGCCGCCCAGAATCTTTTTTGTGTTTCTATGTTACCAACTATACCTATACAACCTATTGTACCAGGATTACCACCATCTGGATGTATTCTTAATAAATCTCTCTTTGTTCCTGTTCTAGGGTCTTTTTCCACATCACTTAAATCACATGAATATCCAAATACTTCATTATTTTCAAAAATAAACATAGTCTTTTTCTCTGGATTGTTTTGATCATTTCTTATATAACATCTTATTATTTTATACATACCATAAGGTAAATATCCTTCACCTCCTCCACCTGAATTAAATTGAAATGATTGACCATCAATGTTTATATAACCACTTGCTCTAGCTTTCATAAGTTCTGGATTTTTTATTGATGTTATTTTTGCGTATAAATCAGATTTAAATCCGTTGTTTTGATTTGTGTTATTGTATTCATCTACTATATTATTTGATTGATTTGTATTATCTACACCAGCTGGATCAGCATTATATCCTGGATTACCTACTTGATATATTGGTGATACTATAATATCCGCATCTGTAGACAAATAACTAATATTAGCAAGTGTATTCTTTGTATCTTCTAAACCTTTATCTACGGAACCATCTTTATCTATATTTTTTGGATTAAATTCAAATTGAACTAATTGTTTATTTACAGTATATAATATTGTGTATGAAGCTAAACCTAAAGCTAAAGCTATTAAACTATTTGTTAATTTCTTCTTAGCTTCCCCTTTTTTACCAACTGCTTCCTCTGTCATATATCTTATACCTGCAATAGATATATTTATTACTGTTAATATGATAATAACAGTAATAGCTGATGTGAATAATAACTTAATTAAATTTTCAGTAGCTCCTGAAACTATTACACAACCATCTTTATCCATTAAACCATCAACACCTGGAAAATTATTGGTTATATCAGCAAAAGGTTGATATTGTTTATTATCTACATAATTACATTTCTTTGTTGATGGCCACAAAGTATCCATAACACTTTTATCACTACTTTTATCTACACTTTTAGTTTGTTCTGATTGATTTTCAGGTGGTTTCTCTGTTGTACTGTTTGCTGCTGCTGATATGTTTACAGATATGAATATTGATAGTATAGATATTATTGTGAATAATGGTTTATTCATGATATTTTATTATTTAAATGTATTATTTAGGTGTATTTACAAAATAAGATCTTTGTCTTGATTGTAATATTGATTTTATATTTTTTATTTTTACGGTTAATCTTGAAGTTTCCCCACCTGAAACTTTTTTAAAAGATATTTGATTTAGGTTTGTGTTTAATTTTGTATCATTTAAATACCAACTATATATACCTGATAAAGATGTTAAAAATGAATAATTTAAAGGATAAGATACTATAGAGGTCTCATTTTTATTTAAAATAAATTCATTTTTTATAGCTTTATTTAATAATATACCTAATAAAGGTGTTTTTTCATAACTTATTATTTCACTTGGTGATGTATTAACTATTATAGAAGTTTCGTTGTTATATGAATTGTTTTTGTTTTGATTTTTATCTTTAAAACTAGTTATACCTGAAACAGAAACATTAATTTTTGGTTCTAAATTAATTAAATCACTTTGAAATAAAAAAGAGGAATATCCTACACCTGATTTATCACCCATTATTGTACCATTAACAGACCATTTATAGTTATTGTAAGTATTTGTTAAAGGGTTTTCTTGATCTATATTTATAGCATTTAATATAACACTTGATTCTGGTGAATATAATGATTTTCCTTTATAAAAAGGTGGTGTAAAAGTTTTTGATTCCCATATGATGATTATTTTTTTAGGATCAAAATCAAATGTTTTATTAATATTAACCCCCGCTCCTGTTGTTATAGATAAATCTATTTTTGTTTTTTTGTTTAAAACAAAAGTAAATCTATTTTTTCCGATTTCTTCTAGTATTTTTTCACCATCTATTTTCCAAACAAATAAAGCATCTTTAACTGGTGTACCATACATTTCAGCTTCTAAAGTTATTGTGTCACCTATGTTTGGTTTTTCTGGTGTTATATTATAATAAACTTTCTCCTCTAATTCTTTTATTTCTTCTGGACCTTTTGCAGCAAAGATATTATTTTTTGATATAAATAATATAAAAAATAAAACAGATATTAAAAATGTTTTATAAATAAAATTCATGATTTTATTATATCATGAATTTTATTTTGAATAATATGAAAATACAATATTTGTTGTTATTAATGGTAAATTACCTATAAGTGGTATATATTCTAATATTGATGTTGCACCCATACTTGCTATTTTTTTACCAGTAAATTTTATACCTGAAAAATAAAACCATGGTATAAAAATAAGATTTGATATAAATGATATTATTATACCTATACCTGGTATAAAATTTAAAAATACACCTATACCATCCAGTAATAATCCAACTGATAACATAGATATAAAATTCAAATTTATTGATTTGTTTATATTTTTATTAGTTTTTATATTATTATCTATACCTCTCGTTATCCTACTAGGTCTCTCTAATTGTGTAACCATGTTTTTTCAGCCTCTTTATTTTTATTATTTAATAATTCCTCTGGATTTGATGTTATGATTTTATGTTCTGTTTCTGATGATACAACTTTTAATGCAACATGCTTCATACCAGCAAAGAATATACCTTCACCCACACCTGATTCGAGTAATAAAAACTTTTCCTCATCTGTTAAGTTAAAAGTCTTTTGTACCATATCTATAGATGATGGTGATTGTTTTAACATGAATTGTATAGATGAGTTTGTTATAATAGGTAATCCATAAGGTGATCTTAGAAAATCTTCAACATCTTGTGTTATAGTTGAAATACCTAAATAATATTTACGACCTCTTTTTGCTAAACTGAATAAGAAAGAAGCTGTATCTTCTGACTTCATCATCCACCAGGCCTCATCAACAACAAGTAGTCTTTTTTTAATATCTTTTCTTACTAAACCCCATATGTGATGCATAACTATATACATAGCTATAGGTTTAAGTTCATCCTCCATATCACGTAATGAAAATACAACTAATTTTTTATTTATATCCAAGTTTGATGGTTTATTTATAAAACCAGACCATGTTCCTTTTGTATATTTTGTTAATCTCTGTACTAAAGATTCTCCACCTTCAAGTCCTGCTAATACAAGTTCAAAATCTGACATGAGAGGTGGCTCAACTGCTGCAAAGTTTGATTCTGGTGATATATCTTTTAAAGCATATGTCTCTGTTATAGCTCTATCTATAATAGAATCCTCTTCTGGTGTAAGTCCACCTAACATAAGTCTAAATAAACCCACAAGGTTTACTATATGTGATCTGAGAACATCTGCAGCTGATTCATCTTCTCTTGGTATTGGTAAATCAAAAGGATTTATATGATTTTCTGATGTTAATGATATGTTAAAATATCTACCACCTAAAGTTTCTGTCATGGTTTCATATTCTCTTTCTGGGTCTAAAACTATAACATCAACATCAAACATAAGTGATCTCAATATCTCTAGTTTTGTTGCATATGATTTACCTGAACCTGATTTTGCAAAAGTTACTGAGTTGTAGTTTTCTAGTGAGAATCTATCAAATAAAACCAAACTGTTATTATGTCTGTTTAATCCATAAAGTATACCTTTACTATCTGTTAAGTCGAAAGATATGAAGGGAAAAATACTTGATAATGGAGCAGAGTTTAATTTTGAATGTACAGATAATTCATCTGTTGATGTTGGTATAACTGTTTTAAAACCTTGTTCTTGTTGAAATAATGATGGTTTTATAAAAACAAGTGATGCTTCAAGTGTTGATTTTATTTCTGATTCAACTTTATTTAATTCTTCTTCACTATCACCATATACTGATATATATATACCAACATCAAATATTTTTTCTTGTGCTTGTTGTAAGTTATCACGTAATTGTTCTAAGTTTTGATATGATGCATCTAATTGTGGATCACGAACCAAACCTTTTTCTTCCCTATCGTTTATTTGACTTTGTACTTCTGCTACTTTTTTCTTAAATTCGTTTAATA
>CAZHNC010000019.1:0-1151 GCA_964532765.1 uncultured Candidatus Saccharibacteria bacterium
TCGATCAGGCTGGCTGTCCAGTCCTTTGCATCGTAATCATTTCCAATAAACCTTCTTTTGTATTATTTACAGCCAAGAAACCTGATTTATGACAAAATTTCGATCCTTTTATACCGGTAACTTTCTCTAATTCCTCATCAACTAAACCTCTCCATGATTCAGGAAAATAAAATCTAGCATCATATAATTGTTCACCTTTTTCAACAACTTTTGCAGACCACCCACCTCTTAAATCAGGATAAACCTCAACTAAAGGTTCGGGGAATTTATTGTAATTAAAATTATAATATCCATCACATATAATCACTCTTTTATCTTTAGACTTTTTATATATTTGTATAGCTAATTTTTTTTCTCTTTGTATTTTAATAGAATAAATCACAGTGTTCTCTATAATAGATTCAGCAAATTTCACTAATTCAAAAAATTTTTTATCTGTTTCTTTAGTGTTATTTGAATCTATTGAAACTTTACACATTTGAAAATAATTATCTATGGTAAAAATATCAACATCTTCGAAATTTTTCTTATAAGTTAATACACCATTATCCATAGCATCAATATGTTGAATAAATCTTTTTTCAACAGATTCAAAACATTCTTTTAAGAAAATTTTATTTTTTTCTTTAGATATTAAAGAGATTAACTCTACACCAAAATGTTTAAACAATAGTCCAAATGCCGCATACGGTATGCCGTTTGACCTAATAAGATTAGAATCATTCTGATGATGATCAAAACGAAGTTTTTTTGGATTATATATACGACCTATATCATACACAATATCAGCCTTATCTATATCTTCCTGTTTTATACTTCTTTTTATATTTAATTTTATATTTTTATCTTTATATTTAAAATAAGTCTTCAATAAAGCAGTTGAAAATATATCGTCAGAATGAAATCCACCTGAATGAGTTAATATGTTTAAAGTTTTCATTTTTTTATTTTTTAAAATTTATTTATTTTATCAATTTATCATCATTCCATATTTTTATAATAGAAACAAAAATACTTAATATAAGTGGACCAAATAATAAACCTTCAGGTCCAAAAACAGTTATACCACCTATAATAGAAAGTAATATGAATAATTGATGTATTCTAATACCCTTATTCATAACTTTTGGACCCAAAAAATTATCTATCAA
>CAZHNC010000019.1:1251-8462 GCA_964532765.1 uncultured Candidatus Saccharibacteria bacterium
GATGTATTCTAATACCCTTATTCATAACTTTTGGACCCAAAAAATTATCTATCAAACCTACAGCTAATACCCCCCAAACTATCTGATATAACCAAACAAAACTATCTGATTTTGTAAAAAATAAATACACAGCCGCAGGAAACCAAACCAACGATGGACCAAGTCCGGGCACAAAAGCCATAAAACCAGCTAAAGTTCCAAAGAAAAACGGATTCGGAACACCAAACATCCATAAACCTAAACCTGTAAATAGACCTTGAGCAACAGCAACAGTTAATGAACCTATCATTATAGAATTTATAGAATGTTTTATAGATAAAAATATTCTATCATCTGATTCATTTTTTAAAGGACTAAACACAGAATACAATTCCCTGAACTGTTTTCCGTCTTTCAAGAAATAAAACATGGCCAATATAAATAAAAATGATTTTAAAACAAAATCCATAGTACCAGAAAATAAACTGCCTATATTATTTACAAAAAAACTAGAAATTGAACCTATTATTTTATTTAAATTTAGACTAATATTAATCTTATCAGAAAATCTATTTGTAAGATTATCTATCTTATTATTTATAAAATCTAGATTTATCCCACTTTGAGTTACATATGTATATACTGTTTGAGTATCAGATATAACTTTACTAAATATAAAAGTTATAGGAGTTACTATTATAAGTAAGAATAATAATATAGTTATAAACGAAGCTATGGTATTTGACTTTTTATCCAATAAAAATGTTTTAGATAAATATTTTTCAATCTTTTTATGTATAGGCATAATCAATACAGTAAATATATATGCTAAAACTAAAACCACAATAAATCTATACAATATCAACAATGATAATAGACCTGAAATAGTAATAAGGGTTATATAATAAATATTTTGTTTATTCATATAATAATTGTATCATAAATATTAATAGACTATAATTGCCACATATGCCAGAATTACCAGAAGTACAAACAACAGTAAATGGTATAAATACTGTTGCTAAAAATAAAAAAATCATAGATGTTTGGACGGACTTAGATAGTCAAGCTAAGATGTTTTCTAATACAATCAAAAATAAAATCTTTTTTGAAAAATTTAAAAAAAATATATTAAATGCAAAAATATTAAAAGCAGAAAGAAGAGCTAAAAATATACTTATACATCTAGACAATAAAGAAACAATATTGATACACATGAAAATGACTGGACATATTATGTATGGAAAATACATATATAATAAAGTGGAAAATAAATGGGTACCAGAAAAAGGACAAATAGCATTAGAAGATCCTTATAATAGATTTATACACTTAGTGTTCTCACTTGAAGACGGTAAACATCTTGTATTATCTGATACTAGAAAATTTGCCAAGATTACACTTATAGATGAAAAAATTAAACAAGAATTAGAAAATACTGGTCCTGAGCCTTTAAATGATGATTTTACATATGATTTATTTAAGAAAAATATAAATAAATACCCTAATAAATTTATAAAAACATCTTTAATGGATACAAGACTTATTGCTGGTATTGGTAATATTTATTCTGATGAAATATTACATATATCTAAAGTATTACCAAATAGAAAAGTTAATTCCCTGAGTGATACTGAATTTAAAAATATTTATAAAAATATAAAGCCATTATTATTAAAAGGTATAGACTTTGGCGGAGATTCTATGAGTGACTATAGAAATATATATGGGGAAAAAGGACGTTTTCAAGGTAAACATAAAGTATATAAACGTAAAGGTGAACAATGTGTAGGTAGAGGTTGTACTGGAATAATAGAAAGAATAGTTTTGAATAGTAGAAGCTCTCATTATTGCCCCACATGTCAAAAATAATAAAGAATATATAAATATTTATATAGTCCACATTAATTATCAATTATATTTATAATATATTATATTGACTTTTCAGTTTTTTTATTATATCATATTTAGAGTATGAATACTATTAACATCAAAAAGCTTGGGGTTGGTATTTTTTTTCTGACACTTTTCATGATTTCATTGAAACTAATCGGTGATATGGTCAGACAAAACGCTTCTACCCCTGAAATGAGCTGGATACTGTTGCTATCAGCGATAGTATCCGCTGTCACAGGAGGACTATGCATAATAAGTGCATTATTCCCCCTCCCTCCTTTCCATCGTAAATGGCGGAAAGAAAACAGATTTAGATGTCACTGCAAGCACAGATGACATCAAACACATCTCCAGTTTATAATTGACCCCCCCCGGATTTACTGGAGATAAAACCCAACCCCTTGATTATTTGTTTAATCAAGGGGTCTCTTATTTATATTTTATTTACCATATAAAACATGATCATTTACTAAGATATAATCCATCAACTCATCATCTTTAAACCAATGTTTTATTTCATCCTCAGCTTCTTTAATAGATCCTGAAGCATGTATAAGATTTCTAACAGCCCTATCATCATCATTTGACATACTATATGAATCAAGAACATAATCACCTCTTATTGTACCAACATCAGATGTTAAAGGTTCTGTACCACCTGTTATCTTACGAACAATCTTAACAGCATGAGCTCCTTTTAAAACTATAGCTATGATAGGACCAGATGTCATATACTTTATCAATCTTCTCAAAACAGCATTTGCCATAATATCAGGATCCATACTTTCAGGTTGTATACCTTTATCCAATAAACCTTTTATACCCTTTTCACCAACGGTTTTAAACCAAGCTGGATCTAAGGTGTAATGGTTTTTTATAAGATCATCAGTAGCATGCATCATTTTCATACCTACAATCTTTAATCCAACTCTTTCAAAACGAGATATTATCTCACCAACAAGGTTTCTTTGTATACCATCAGGTTTTATTATTATCAATGTTTTCTCTTCACTTGGATGTTGCATGTATTAGATTATAACATCTATATTATAAAAATATAAATAATTAAATTATAAAATTTTTTTTATATTTTTATTTTAAACCAATATATTCAGCTTTTAAAACCCATCTATCAGAAGCTTTTCCAAAGCTATCACATGTAGCTAAAGTTAATACAGGTTTATCACTCTCAAATTCTATCCAAGATGTATATTTACTAACTTTATCAACAGATATGGTTTTATATATATGTGTTTCTGATTCTGTTTTTATGTAAATATATGTACCTGATTTAATCTCTTTAATATTATTAAA
The DNA here is from genome assembly GCA_964532765.1 of uncultured Candidatus Saccharibacteria bacterium. Classification (GTDB taxonomy): domain Bacteria; phylum Patescibacteriota; class Minisyncoccia; order Phycocordibacterales; family CAIZLB01; genus CAIZLB01. Next base: position 4,441 of record CAZHNC010000019.1, read on the forward strand.
TACTTTATAAGCTTTATTTTTAACAATTTTAAAAGTTGTACTATGACCAAAAATAAGCATATTATTTACACCAGGTAGACCCGAACCTGGATAATGCACAGCTGACAAACTTAAAGCATTATCTAAAACTTTTACATCTGTAGATACTGGTGAATTAATACTTGTATATATAGAATAATCTGGTATTTCTAAACTCAATGGTAATTCAGCTTGATTTATCTGTTTTTTATTATTAATTATATTATTCTCTTTTGTTTGATTATCAACAAAATTAAAATTATTAGAAAAATATTTACTTTGAACTATAGATAAACCATTAAATAACAATATAATTAATATAAATAATAATATTATTATCAAAGTGACTTTAAATAATTGTTTTGCAACCTCTACTTCTGTTTTAGAAAAAACCATAAATCAATTATATTACAAATAAAAACAAAAAACATTATCTGAATTGATAATGTTTTTTGATAAAAAAGAATTTATATTTTTTATTTTATGAATAAATTTTTTATAGATTGAAAAAAACCAACACTTTTATCTTTTATATTTGTACTAGCGACAACTATTTTATCTTGTATGTTGTTCGGCACACCCGCATCTTTTAAAAGTTTTTTTGCTTCATCAAATTTACCTTCTTTTTTCAATTCCCTAACCTTATCAAAAGTCTCTTTTAACTCTTCTTTTTTATATTTATTTTCTATCTTATTTATCTTTTTATCTAAAGCTGGTGGTATTTCAGATAAACCATTTACCTTCAATAAATCTTTAGCTTCATCTATTTTACCTTGTTTAACTAAATCAGATGCTTTTTTAAGAATATCTTTTTGTGAATCTGTTAAATCAGCTCTATTGTTTATGAATTTTATTAAGGCTGGATTAACTTTATTATCTTGCAACAATTTTACAGCTTCTTGTTGTTTTCCGGATCTAAAGAGATTATAAGAATTTACTAAAATATTAAATTGATCAGGTGTTATATTATCATTTATATTTATCTTTTTTAAAGTATTAATAAATAAATTATAATTATTATTTTTCAATGCATTTTCTATAGCATCTTTACTCTCTTGCATAGAATTCTGATTCTTGGCTATATTCCCTCTTCTTAATGTAGAAGTTGAATTATTATTAGCAGAAACATTTGAACTATTTAAGAAAATAGTAGCTAATATAAAACTTAATAATATTATTTTTTTGTTTATTTTTCTCATTTTTATTTCTTTTTTTGTAAATTAAATTTAAATTAAATAAAATAGCTTTAAAATTAATAAATACTAAACATTATAATATGGTCAGTACAATTGTATATACGTATCATATTATTTATTTATTACAAAATCACATATCTCTTGAGTTAATCTGTTTTTACCATGTTTTTTTTGTAAAAATACCTTATCAATATTCTGTGGATTAGGATTAAATCTATCTTTCGGTATATCCATAGATAAAATCTGACAAGCTGTAAAATTACCATCATAATCAAATCTACCTATTATTGATACAACTTGATTATTATCAATCAAATATTCCGAATCATCTAAAATATAACTAATATCAACATTCCATACTGAATCATTTATATCCCTTATTAATAAATATTGTTTTTGTAAATCCTTATATAAAACTTCACCCATAATTCTTCCCCCCTCAGGATTAGTCCATTTTATCATTTTCTCATCATGTAATTTTTGCATGATTATATTTTGTTTTGCTAAAATTTTTGATAAAGATAAACCTAAAATAATACTTATAATTAAACTAGATGTAGATATTAATAATATAGAGTATTTATAACCTTTATTTGTTTTTCTGATCAAAAAAAATATAGTAAATATACTTATACAAAATAATGATAACCATATAAAAGGTATATTATCTATAATAAAATCATCATATGTATCTGATAAAAAATACCATTTATCAAAATCTATAAATAATATTTTTAAAAAAAATAAAGCAAAAGTGTATATACCAAAAATTGTCGTAATAAAAATTAAAGACCAAATTATAATCTTTTTAAACAAAAAGATTGATTTTGATATAGGTTTTATATTTTCCTCTTTTATTTTTTGTATTATTTTATCATTATTCATAATATTTTTTGTTTTAAAATTTTCTTAGCTCTATTTATTTTTACACCAACACTACTTATTGATATTTTTAATATATCAGATATTTCTTCATAACTTTTATCTTCAAAAAACTTCAATATTAATATCTCTTGATAATCTTGTGGTAATTTACTTATTTCTTTTTTCAAAATATCAAAATCTTCTTTCTTTTGTAAAACCGAATTATCTATTTTGGTATTTTCATCTTCAAGTATATGTATAAGTTTATTTTCTTCATCATCTATAGAAATATGTACATGTCTTTTATTTTTTCTTAACCAATCTATCATGTGATTATGTGTGATTCTATATACCCAAGAAGAAAATATGAGATTATCATCATATTCATTTATATTTCTATAAATCTTTATAAAAACATCTTGTAGTATATCTTCCATATCCTGATTATCAACATTTAATCTTCTTTTTACATATTTAAATAACTTATTTTTATATCTATCTATTAAATATGAAAGATACTCCGGATTATCACGGATCATAACAACCAATTCATTATCGGTTTTATCTTTTATGTTATGCACTACTCTATTATACGACTTTTTGAATAAAAATATTACATCAAAAAATAATTTCATATTTTCATATTAAAAAAACTATAAATTTTATATATTTTCATTATTTTAAACTTAAAAAACCTTTATTTTATAAATATTTTATAGATTTTTTAATTATTCTATTTTTTATAAAAATATTGACAAAATCAATACAATACTATATAATATAGATACTATGAATAATACATTACGTACTTTTATAAGATTTACGATAATAGCAATTTTCCTAATATTGCTAGTATTTCTTAGTATTACATTATTTAAATTAATACCTAAAGGTATAAATCAATTAGCAACAGCAAGTTTATCGTTAACTGGTATAGTCGATGAAAATGAAAAAACATCTACAACTACAGGAAATAAAATAAATGAAACTGTAACTGGTACATCAACCGGTTTAAATGGTGTAATAAATAAAAATGATGGAAATATAATAATATCAGAATCAAAAAATAAAAATATATCTCCACAAACTCAAAAAACTATATATAAAACTGTTTATTATCCCATATCATCAAACAGACCCTCTGGTTTAAAAAACATAAAAGTTACATTAACTTCATTAGGAATAATAGATAGATATACAGGTCAATTTATACCTACAAACTCATTTAATACAAATGATGTTGTATCAGTTAAATATAAAATAACAAATGATCAAGATACGGATACAGGTTTATGGAGTATGAGAGTGGAGATGCCGGCTGTATCAAGTGTAGATAGGGTTAGATATATAAATGATATAAATCTAGAAGCCAATACCTCATATAATGTAGAAGCTCGTTTTGATGGTATAAATACAACATATAATCCAACAGTAAAAATATATACGGATATTAATAATCAAGTTACAGAGACAAATGAAAATGACAATATATTAACAGTAAATTTAAATAGTGTTGGTTATAATTATAACAATTATTATTATGACAATTATCGAACACCGAATCTAAATATAATATCTGTAGAAACTGGTAAAATGATAAATAATTCTTTTACGCCTCAAACAAATTTTGTATATGGTGATATGATTTCATTGAGAGTGAGAGTGAGAAATACAGGCGGAGATTTTTCAAATACATGGTCTACAAGGACAAACTTTTACGATAACCTTGGATCAAATAAGACAATAGTTACAGACAATGAAAGACCTATTAGATCTGGAGAAGACGCTGTATTAATAATACAAACAAATCAAACAATCAACAGAGGTAATATTTACTTTAATATAAATATAGATAGTAATAATACAGTTTACGAATCAAATGAAAATGATAATTATTCAAATATAAGTACTTATATTTATTAAATAAATATAAAATAAAAAAAC
>CAZHNC010000020.1:0-8336 GCA_964532765.1 uncultured Candidatus Saccharibacteria bacterium
AGCTTTGCTATATTTTTGAGGGGCTATGCTCCGAAAAAATTGCAAAGGTGTACTGGTCCTGTAAGGACCGATTCCTTCCACAGACACCAGTGTATTAATTAAATACACTGCAAGTCATTAGTTTGACTTGAGAAACATCAAGTATTATGTATAATAGATACATCATATAAAGATATGCAGTGGTAGCTCAGCTGGTTAGAGCATCCGCCTGTCACGCGGAAGGTCGAGGGTTCAAGTCCCTTTCACTGCGCTAAAATGTTACGAATCTCTAGAGTTAAAAAACCCGTCAGGGTTTTTGGGACTTGAAAAGCTTTGCTATATTTTTGAGGGGCTATGCTCCGAAAAAATTGCAAAGGTGTACTGAAGCTGTAGGCTTCAAGTCCCTTTCACTGCGCTAAAAATAAAATAACACCGAAAGGTGTTATTTTATTTACGGTGATGGATGCAAAATCTTGTATCCGTTTTGATAAATTATATATTCACATATTTAAAATGTTATAATACTTAATATGGATAAAAAATCTGTATACACAGTATTGATAATACTTATATCTATAATATATTATTATGTTATTGATAAAGGTATGAATTATTTTAAATATCAAACTAACGATGTTCCAGTTTCTTATTTGAATAATGAAAATGTATCTCAAGTCACTAAAGTTAAAATAGTTTTATTGAGAGAACCTGAAGAGGGGGATAAATTAAAAGATATTAGAGGTTGTGATAGTTTATTTATTAAAGAAATTGATGTTAATAGAAATATAAATAAGTTAAATTCAACTTTAATAGAATTATTTAATACAAATAAGACTTATATAAATGATATTACTGGTCATAATGTATTTGATTTTATATCCACACAAAGAGATTTAAAATATAGGAATGTCATTGTTAAAAATAATGACGTTAAAGTGTATTTAACTGGTAAAATTGGTCCATTAGGTGGTTCATGTGATAATGTAAGAATTAAAACTCAGATAGAAGAAACTATAAGACAATTTCCTGGTATAGATAGTATTCAAATATATTTAAATGATGAATTAAATGATTTTAATTTTTCAGAAAAGTGATTATAAATTACTTTTTATTTTATTAATAAATTTATCTATATCAAATTCTTTAGATCTATTTATACAATCATATTTATATTTATCTAAATCTTTTATGGATTTAATTATATTAATAATTTTATTTTCATCTATATCATCTATAAGTATACCTGTTTTGTTATTTACAATACTTTCTTTATAACCACCTTCATCTGGGGCTATACAAAATTTTCCTGATGCCATGGCTTCTATAACTGTCATTCCAAAATCCTCATCTCTTGATGTTGTTATAAAACCATCGCAATTAGAATATAAGTCTTTTAATTTTTTATCATCAACCCAATTAAGTATTTCAATATTATTTGTTTTAATACTTTCTATATATTTAACATATTCTTCAAATTGATTTACATTTTTTTCATAGCTACCAACAATAATCAATTTTTTATCTGGCATCTTAGCAAATGCTTTTATTTGCATATCAACTCTCTTATGTGTTAATAATCTGTTTACAGATAACCAATATCCTTTACCTGTGTTTGATGTATATGATTTGGTATCAACGGGAGGGTTTATAACTTTACATTCTTTATTATAGTATTTTTTAACTCTATTCTTAACATTATTTGAATTACATATCAATGTGTTAATGTGTTTAGAATATTTTTTTGTTAAATATCTATTAAAAATAACCCATATATCAAATATTGGTTTTTTCCACCAACTTAACATCTCGTTCCTGATAAAATCTTTAAATTGCCATAACTCATTTAGAGGGGAATGTATATACCAAATATTTGGTTTATGATTAATTGCAGCACTTATTGCCCAATCACCACCTATTATGTATTTATCATATTTATTACCTAAATTTAATTTCCTAAAATACATTAAAGCTAGCTGTTGTTTAAAAGGTGCTTGTCTTGGTAATTTTCCTATTGATTTAATTCTGGGTAAAATATCAATAAAACCCATTTTTTTAATTTTATCTTCATCTATATTTGTTGTATATATATCAGCATTCAAACCTCTGGCCATATGTAAAACCAATATCTCAGCACCACCTATATTATCCATGAATTGATGAAATATTGCGATTTTCATAAAAATTATATATCAATTATATATTAAATTTATTTTTCTTTTATACCTATGATACTTATCATAAAAGACGAGAATATTGTTTGCATAGATAGATTCAAAAATAATATTGCATATATTGTATTTTGTGTATAAATAAATGATATTATACTTATTAAAAATAAAATAAAACCAGATGTCATCATCTTTTCTAATGTTAAAAATTTAACTAATTTATTCATTGTGTGATCATAATCACCTAGATGATTTATTGCATAAAATTTATTAAATACACCAAAAAACATCATTTGATAACCTAATATTAATATAGTTGTGGATATTAATATTTGTATATTTAATAAAGTTGATATAAAACCAGTAAAAAATAATATTAATCCTGGAAATAAAAATACATAATAAGGTGAATATATCAATATAAATCTAAGATGTTTCCATCCGTCGCGAAAAGCTTTTAGTTTAGAATGTCCTATTCTGTTTCTGTAATTTATATTTATTTCAGAGACTTTCAAGTTCTTTTTACTGGCTTGTATAATCATTTCCGATGCAAACTCCATACCTTTGGTATATAAATTCATTTTCTTGTATGCTTCTGTTTTGATAGCACGCATACCAGAATGCACATCTTTTACTTTTGTCTTAAAGAAAAGTCTGACTAAAAAAGATAATATAGGGTTACCTAAGAATTTGTTTAACCAAGGCATAGATTTTTTATCCATGTTTCCAGAAAATCTATTTCCTATAACTAAATCATAACCCTCATTTATTTTATTTATTAGATTGGGTATATGATTAAAATCATAACTACCATCAGCATCTGCCATTATAAAAATATCACCTGTAGCTGCTTTAAAACCAGATAAATAAGTTATTCCGTAACCAGGGTTTGTTTCCTTTATTATCTTTACTTTATGTTTTATGTTTAAATTTTCTGTTATTTCTGTAAAAACATATTCACTTTTATCACTTGAATTATTATTTGATAATATGATTTCATAATCATAATTATTTTTCTCACATACATTAAATATTTCTGGCAATATTATTTTTAAACCATTTTCCTCATTTAAACAGGGTAAAACTATACTTATTTTTTGTTGTATTTTATTCATGATATAATTTTAAAGATGTCTTATCTACTATTTATACTACCATTTATTACAATTTTCAATCAAAAGGATAAAGTTAAAGGTTTTGTAAATATATTTTCTCTATATTCTTTATATGTATTATTGATAACCGTATTTTTACAATATTTTCATCTCTTTGATAAGATTAATGTGTATTTGTGTGTAATCTCTTATTCTTTAACTTCTGTAATATATTTCTTTTTAAATAAAAAATATTATAAATTTGATTATCAATATAGTACAATTATAATATTTTTAATATCTTTATTATTTTTATTTCTACCTAATATAAAAGATTTAAATAATATATATTTATATCCATTTTATTCAGATGAATGGGTTAATTATGGATTAAGTAGATTTGCTGTTTTAAATAATGTTTTACCTATATATAATTATCTAGATTCGGGGTCTTTTTTTATAAATCTTTTGTTGCCATTTAATTCATTTGTATCATTTTTTTTGATTTATTTTGATGTAAATATGTCGACGTATGTAATTTTGGGAAAAATATTGAATCTTATAATAATGTTTACTTTTTTTGTGTTTATTAGAAAATTAGGTATCAGAAGGGAAATATCTTTAATAGCTGTTATATCTATGTTATTCATAACAAATACTGCAAATATTACCGGTTTGTGGCATTTTATACCTTTAAATCTCGCTTTTTTATTCTTTATGTTGTCTTTTATGGGTTATTTTCATTTAAATTCAATATTAAGTATTTTATTTTATCCACCTATAGGTATAGTGATTGCTTTTAATTATTTTTTAAGATTCAGGTTTAAAATATATAAATATGCTTTTTTATTGTTATCTATATTTGGTTTATTTTATTATTTTAATATAAATAATTATTTATACTCTATCACACATAAAATATATGATCTTTTGATAAGACCATCTTCTTACTTTTTATTAGAAAAAGTAAATATATTTGACATGATTCCTTTGATTATTATACCGTTTGTGTTTTATGGTATGTATAGATTTATATATTTAAAAAATAGTCAATATAAACATATATTTTATATCATTATATATTTATCAATTTTTTGGATATATTACACATATGATAATGATATTATTATTATGGATAAAGTTAGGTTTGTGACCATAACATCTTGGTTATTGATCATACCTTTTGCTTTGGCTTTAAATCATATATATGATTATTTATGTGATAAATATAAATTAGATTTAAAATTATCAAAATTAAAAATTAAAAATAATCATTTAATAATTTTAATAATTATATTTTTATCTTTAAATATAAAATCTTATCCATATATTTTTGATAATAAAAATGCTGGATTTTGGGGTTTTAATAGGGAATTAATAAAAATATCTTATCCTATTAATAATTATGTAAATGATAGGGATATATATATATTTAATAATTATGTAAAAGATGGTGCTGTATTTTTATCTACACCTTGGAAGTCTTTAGTATTAACCTCTTTAACTCATGGTGTACCATTACATTCAAAATCATCTTATTTGTCTGTATTTAAATATTCTTATTCAACTTTTTTGTCCTTAAGTTGTGATAGTAAATATGATATATCTAAATATTTTAGATTAAAATATTTTTATGGTGCTGAGATAAAATGTGATAGATTTAAATTAATTCAGGTTTCTGATATTGATCCTAATAATAAAATGTATTTATACGAATTTAGATAGTTAATAAAAAAAATTATCTATTCCATCTATCAAGTAATATTCCACAAGCAATAGCTGCATTCAAAGACTCTGCTTTCCCAAAAGAAGGTAGGGTTATTTGATTTTTTATTTCTCTTAATAATTCATTATTTATACCATTTGATTCATTTCCTATTACAAGTAATCCATTTTTTGGCCATGAAAATTCATTCACATTTTTACCATTTAATGTTGATGCGATTATATCTACTTTATTTTTATTTGCTAATTTTATGATCTCAAATATATTTTTATATATTATATTTACTCTAGAAAATGATCCCATAGATGATGAGATGGTTTTAGGGTTATATATATCAACTGTACCTATTGATGCTATTATGTTTTTTATACCATACCAATCTGCTAATCTTATGATTGTACCCATGTTTCCAGGATCTCTTATGTCATCCAGTATAAGAACTTTATCTTGTTTACAAACAGATATTATTTCTTCATCTGTAATATCATTTTTTGTAAATTGATTCACTATAGCCAATGCATTACATGGATTTTTTACACTTTCAAGTGTGCTGATTTTATTCAATTCTCCAACTTCTATAAGTTGAGGTTTTATCCATTTTTCTGACAAAGCATGTCTCTTTTCACATTCTTTTAATTCTTTATTATATTTTTTAGCAAAATCACCAGTTATAAATAATTCATTGATTATCATCTCCGATGTCAATAATTCTGCTACACTTTTTTCACCTTCAACTAAGAAAATCCCTCTTTTATTTCTCTCTTTTTTATCTGAATATGATTTTATTGTTTGTATTTTTCCTTTTGTTAACATTAATCCAGTATAGCATATCTGTTGTAATATACACTTTAAACTGTTATAAACAATATAAAGGTAAATATAAATATATGAAATCTAATAATAAAAATAAACAAAATAATAGTTTTTGGAATAAGGAGTATAAAGATGCTAAGCATTTAACACTGTCTGAGGAACCATCTACTGATCTTTTGAGTTTTGTGAAATGGGTTAATAGAAATAGTGAATGGCCAGCTTTTTTTCAAGGTGGTTTTGTTTTAGATGTAGGTTGTGGTAACGGTAGAAATATAGGTAATCTATGTGAACAATATCATATGAAAGGTTTGGGTTTTGATATATCTGATACAGCTATTAAACAAGCCAAAGACAAATTTGCTCATTTAAAAAAAGTAAATTTTATCACAGAGAATATATATAATAATATAGATTTACCGGATCAATCTGTTGATATCGTATTGGACATGATGGTTATACATTTCTTAGATGATTCTAAAAGACAACAATATATAAAGGACATAGCTAGAGTTATAAAACCTTTTGGTTGGATGTTATTAAAGACATTTGTCCTTGATAATGATCAAAATGCTATGAGGATGATAAAAGATTATCCTACACCTACAAAAGAGTTTAATTCATATATACATCCTAAATTTAAGGCCTTAGAACATGTATTTACTGAGGATGAAATAAATGATTTGTTTTCACCGTATTTTATAATACATAAAAAAATAAAATCATATAAACATTTTAAAGATGGTAAACCTTATAAAAGACGTACAGTCTGTGTATATTTGGAGAGAAAAAGAGATTAAGTTATATTATTAATATTATATATATTATCTGTGAATCTATATAATACTGCATAATACTGCCGATGTAGCTCAGACGGTAGAGCAACTCCATGGTAAGGAGTAGGTCACCAGTTCGATTCTGGTCATTGGCTCAGATTATTTTTATGTACAAGAAACATGCTAATAAAGCATGTTTCTCAGAATCGAAAAGCTTTTGAGTCTTTTTCGAAGTAAAAGCCAAAAGGTGTACTGGTCCTGTTAGGACCGATTCTGGTCATTGGCTCAGATTATTTTTATTATTTTTTGTATTTAACCTTTTCTTTTAAAGTTTGACTTTTGCTTATTATTTGATAAACTTTCTGTATTATATATTTATAAATATAATACAATTAATTAATTAATTATAAATTTAAATTAAAAAAATAAAATAAAAATTATGGCAGAAGCATTCGATAGATCAAAACCACACGTAAACGTAGGTACAATAGGCCACGTTGACCACGGTAAAACAACATTAACAGCAGCTATATTATCTACTCTTGCAAAAAAGGGAAATGGCTACAACGCTAAGGTTCTAGGCATGGATAAGATAGATAAAGCTCCAGAAGAAAAAGCTAGAGGTATTACTATCTCTCTTGCACACTGTGAATACGAAACTCCAAATCGTCACTATGCACACGTTGATGCTCCAGGTCACGCCGACTATATCAAAAACATGATTACAGGTGCAGCTCAAATGGATGGTGCTGTTCTTGTAGTTGCAGCAACAGATGGTCCTATGCCACAAACACGTGAACACGTTCTATTGGCTAAACAAGTTGGTGTGCCAAGAATAATCGTATTCATGAATAAATGTGATATGGTTGATGATGCAGATATGTTAGACTTAGTTGAAGAAGAGGTTAGAGAATTATTAACAAAGAACGGATTTGACGGTGCAAATGCTCCTGTTATAAGAGGTTCAGCGTTAAAAGCTCTTGAAGCTTCATCAGCTGATGATCAATGGGCACAAAAAGTTATAGATCTTGCTGATGCTATAGATTCATTTATACCAGTACCAGTTCGTGAGACAGATAAACCATTCCTTATGCCTATAGAAGATGTATTCTCTATAGAAGGTCGTGGAACTGTTGTTACAGGTCGTATAGAAAAGGGTATTATCAAAGTAGGTGAAGAAGTTGAAATAATCGGTCTTAAAGAAACAACAAAAACAGTTGTTACAGGAGTTGAGATGTTCAACAAATCTCTATCAGAAGGCCAAGCTGGAGATAACGCTGGTCTACTTCTAAGATCTGTTAAAAAAGAAGATCTTTCAAGAGGACAAGTTCTAGCAAAACCAGGTTCAGTTACACCACATACAGAATTTGAAGCTGAGGTGTATATCTTGAAGAAAGAAGAGGGTGGAAGACATACTCCATTCTTCTCAGGTTATAAACCACAATTCTACATCAGAACAACAGATGTTACAGGTGAAGTTACTCTAGAAGAAGGAAAGATGGTTATGCCAGGAGATACTGTTACTTTCCAAGTAAAACTAGTTGCACCAGTTGCTCTTGAAGATAGACAAAGATTTGCTATCCGTGAAGGAGGTAAAACAGTTGGAGCTGGAGTTGTTACAAAAATAGTAAAATAATCATTAAAATAAAGATTATTTAAAATAATAAAAAATGCAATTACCTATAAAAGGTATTGCATTTTTTGTTAATATAGTGTAATATTCTAACCCATGTCAACAGTAACAAAAAATAAGAAAACAGAGGTAACTTCAAAGCTTCGTATC
>CAZHNC010000021.1:0-7978 GCA_964532765.1 uncultured Candidatus Saccharibacteria bacterium
ATGTACTAATTAGTCCATACTATTAGGAAATATGTATATCCAATCGTGAAAGTGTATGTTAATTGATTTGTAATTTAAATTTGAATTTGAATATAAAAAGTATCGACTTTTTTGTTCTGGTGACTCGTTGGAGGGGCCACACCTGATCTCATTCCGAACTCAGAAGTTAAGCCCTCTTAAGGCGATGGTACAAGCTTTACGCAAGGAGAGTAGCTTGTCGCCGGAACAAAGTAGTCGATTTTTATTTGGAAAATTTTTAAAAAACTTGTAACCTATTACAAGTTTTTTTATGTTATAATACCTTTATGTTATCATGGTCAGCAAGAAGAAAATTAATATATATATTCATATTATTTACAATATTTAGTATACCAACAGGTTTTTATATTTATAAAAAAATGCAAAAACCAGCATCATGTTTTGATAATATACAAAATCAAAATGAAAGAGGGGTTGATTGTGGTGGTATATGTCAGATAGCTTGTGTTGATCATGTAAAAAAAGATCCTGATATACAGTGGTCAAGAGCTTATTATGTTGCACCAGGTATATACAATCTGGTTGCATATATACAAAATCCAAATATAGATTATATATCAAAACCTACACCATATATTTTTAAAGTTTATGATGATCAAAATGTGTTAATAGCCACACGTAAAGGTGTAGTAGGTATACCTACATCAAAAATATTTCCAATATTTGAACCAACTATAGATACTGGTAAATCTATACCTAAAATGGTTACATTTGAGTTTGTGGAACCTGTAACATGGATAGAGTATTTTGGAAACAAACCAGAGTTAGAGGTTGTGGAACAAAGATTCTCTAGACAGGATACATCACCAAAACTGGATGTTAAGATAAGAAATAAAACTTTAAATACATATAAAAATGTAGAAGTTGTTGCTATCATCTATAATGAAGATGGAAATGGTTTGTTAGCTTCAAGGACTTTCATAGATTCTATAGGGGATAAAGGTGAAACCTCTTTGGTGTTTACTTGGCCAGAGGCTATAGATTTTAAATATTCAAAAATAGAAGTTATACCAAATATTTCATTGAATGAATATAAATAATTTTAATTATATTTATAGAATTATATTATCCAAATAATATCATGAATAGTATCTTAAGAAGAATTAAAATCGATTGGTATCTTTTGTTACCAGCTATTTTATTATCTGTATTTGCATTATTCACTCTTATTTCATTTGGTGAAATATCTACTCGTTTTATAAAACAATCAATATGGGTTTTTATTGGTATTATATTTTTTGTTTTTTTACAAAAAACAGATTTATATATTTTGAAAAATAGACAATTTATAATGTTTGTATATTTGATGTCAATAATATCTTTATTGATTTTATTTGTATCTGGTCATGTTGCTAAAGGTGCTCAATCTTGGATAAAGTTAGGTTTTTTATCTATACAACCAACTGATCCAGCTAAACTTATACTTATAATATTATTAGCAAAATATTTTTCAAAAAGATATGTTGAGATATCAGTTTTCAAACATGTTATAGTATCAGGTTTCTATGCCGGGGTTTTGTGTTTATTGGTGTTATTGCAACCAGATTTTGGATCTGCTGTTACTATATTTTCAATATGGGCTGGTATTATTTTTATATCAGGGTTATCAAAAAAACATATGTTGATATTAGCAACTATTGGAATTTTGATTATGAGCTATTCTTGGAATTATGTTTTTAAGCAATATCAGAAAGATAGAATAATGAATTTTATACATCCTATGCGTGATATACGTGGTTCAGGATATAATCAATATCAGGCTGTTATTGCAGTTGGTTCAGGTCAATTGATGGGTAAAGGAGTAGGTTACGGTACTCAATCAAAATTAAAATTTTTACCTGAATATCAAACAGATTTTATTTTTGCAGCTTTTGCTGAAGAATGGGGATTTTTAGGTGTTATTTTTGTATTAATTTTATTTTTCATCTTATTATTTAGAATAATATTTATAGCTATGCATTCAGATAACAATTTCGATTCACTCATAGCATCAGGTGTTTTTATATTTTTTGGTATACATATTTTAGTAAATATAGGAATGAATTTAGGTGTTATGCCAATAACAGGTATACCATTACCTTTTATGAGTTATGGTGGTTCTCATATATTGATAGAATTTATAGCATTAGGAATAATTTCAAATATTTCAACAAGAAAGAAAAATACAGGTGTTCATATGAATGAATTTAGAAATGAGTTCGTTGGATTTAATTAAGAAATTTTATTTATTTCGTTCTGTTTCATTCTTTAGAGGTAAAGATTATTGTGGGTGATTTTGTTTAATAAATAAAATCTGTATCAGTGACATGTAATAATAAAATATTTATACAAAAAGTAAACCCCTATTAAATAATTAAAAAATAAGTATAATACACTTCTATATGACAAGAACAAGACTTTGGGCCATTATAATAATCCTTGTTTCAGGATTATTGGGTCTATACCTAAAAAATACTTATCAAACAAAACCTTTTAAATTAGGTCTTGACCTTAATGGTGGAATACATCTAGTTTATAAAGCTGATACTTCGAAAATAGCTAGAGAAGATGTAGGTCAATCTATGGAAACATTAAAAAATGTTATAGAGGCCCGTGTTAATGCTTTTGGTGTATCTGAACCTATAGTTCAAACAGAAGGTCAAGATAAACTTATAGTTGAACTTCCTGGTGTTAATGATACTCAAAAAGCTATAGATCTTATAGGTAAAACACCTGTACTAGAATTCTCTTTAGTTGAAGAATTTTCCACAACAACACCTGGTACAACAACTCCAAAAACTGAAACACTTTTGATACCAACTCAACTTACAGGAAAATATATTAAAACAGCTAGAGTTGAATATGATGGTCAAACAGGTAGACCTCAAATAGGTTTGGTTTTTGATGATGAAGGTGCAAAATTATTTGCAGATATAACTAAAAATAATATAGGCAAACCATTGGCTATACAACTTGATGGTCAAGTTATATCAGCTCCAGTTATACAATCAGAAATCATAGGTGGACAAGCTCAGATAACTGGTCAATTTTCAATACAAGAAGCAAATGAATTATCAAGAAGTTTGAAATATGGTGCTTTACCCGTTTCTATTGAACTTATAGGTACACAAACTATAGGTGCTTCTCTTGGAGTGGATGCATTAAATAAAAGTGTTGTTGCTGGTTTATATGGGTTCATTATAATTTCAATATTCCTGATAGCTTGGTATAGAGTTAGGGGTTTTGTAGCAGTTATTGCTTTATCTGTTTATACAATATTAAACCTTATAGTATTCAAATTATTTGGCATAGTATTAACTTCTGCTGGTCTTGCTGCATTTATTATATCTTTAGGTATGGCTGTTGATGGTAATATTCTTATATTTGAAAGAATGAGAGAGGAATTAAAAAGAGGTAAAACAAGATTTGAAGCATTGGAAGATGGGTTCAGAAGAGCTTGGCCTTCTATAAGAGATAGTAATATATCAAGTATGATCACAGCTATTATACTTTATAGTTTCGCAGCATCACCACTTATCAAAGGTTTCGCTTTAGTTTTCTTTATAGGTGTTGCGGTGTCTATGTTTACATCAGTTACAGTTTCAAAAAACTTATTATTAGCAATATCTAAAAGAAATAAATAAAAATATATGTTTATAGTTAAAAATAGAATAATATTTTACATATTATCAATTATATTAATCACAGCTTCTATATTTTCATATGTAAAATATGGTTTAAATTACGGTATAGATTTTACAGGTGGTTCAAGTATAGAAATACAGCCTGTATCAACTTCTACCATAGTGTCACAGATTGATTCTAAGAAAGTTTTAGATCAAACCTTTACTGATTCAATTGTACGTCCATATGGTGAAAAAGGTTTCATTATAAAAACAAAGGAGGTTATTAACAATCAGGATTCTGAATTAAAAAATAAATTAACAGAAGTTTTACCTACATATCAAATTTCTAGAATTGATACAATAGGTCCAACACTTGGAGCAGAACTTAAACAAAAATCTATAACATCTATTATATTAGTGTTATTAGCTATAGTTTTATTTATCACTTTTGCTTTTAGACAAGTATCACGTCCTGTTTCTTCATGGAAATATGGCTTCGCTGCAATAGTTGCATTATTCCATGATGTTGTTATACCTATAGGCTTCTTTGCTTTCATGAGTCATTTCTTTGGTGGATATGAAGTTGATGCATTGTTTATAACAGCTTTACTTGTTGTTCTTGGATTCTCTATACATGATACTATAGTTGTATTTGATCGTGTTCGTGAAAATCTTCGTGTAAGTAAAGAGAAAGGTTTTGATAAAATAGTTGGTATGTCTATTTCTGAAACATTTATAAGATCTATAAATACATCTTTAACAACTATATTTGCTTTGATAGCTGTGTATATATGGGGTCCAGAAACTACTCATAATTTTGCCCTCGCTCTTATAGTTGGTATAGCAGCTGGTACATATTCTTCTATTTTTATAGGATCAAATCTTTTGGTTACTATGGCAGGTTTTATGAAAAAAGATAAATAGTTAAATATTTTTAATATATAAAATATATTAATTTTTTCAAAAATTTTACAAAAACACTCTAATGTTTTAGAGTGTTTTTTGCTTTATATATAAAAAATTAAGATGATATAATTATTTATCTATGTGTGGAATATTTGCTTATACAGGAAAAAAACAATCATTATCAATATTATTAGATGGATTAACTTGCTTAGAATATAGAGGTTATGATTCAGCAGGTATATATATACCAGAATCCGGTTTTGTAAAATCAGTTGGGGCTGTAGACAATCTTAAGAAAAAGATAGTTACTGAAATGCCTGGTAAAAGTGGTATAGCTCATTTACGTTGGGCTACACATGGTGAGCCTACAGAATTAAATGCTCATCCTCATCATGATAAATCAGGTGATATATGGATAGTTCATAATGGTATAATAGAAAATTATAAAGAATTAAAAGAGATGTTGTCTCAAAAAGGGTATGAGTTTTATTCATCAACTGATACTGAAGTATTGGCAAAACTTATAGGATATTATTTTGAAGAAAATAAAGATTTTGAAAAATCTGTCATTTCAGCTCTAAATGATGCAAAAGGAACTTATGGTGTTGTTGTGTCTTATAAAAAAGAACCAACTAAAATAATAGCAGCTAGACAAGGTGCTCCTGTTGTTATAGGTTTAGGTGATGGTGAAAATTTTGTAGCATCAGATGTTTCTCCTATATTGAGATACACAAAAGATGTTATATATTTACATGATGGTGATGTGGCAGTATTAACTCCAGATAATTATAATATTTATAATTTACAAAATGTATCTATTGATAGAAAAAGAGAAGTGGTTGAATGGGATATGGAAGAAGCTAAAAAAGGTGAATATGCTCATTTTATGTTAAAAGAAATTATGGAGGGTGCTGAGGTTGTTGAAAATACAATAAGGGGTAGACTTATAGAAGATGATGGTATGTCAAAACTTGGTGGTCTTGATAATGTCGCTGATAAGATTAGAAATATGAAGAGGATTATTATAGTTGGTTGTGGTACAGCATATTATGCGGGTTTGGTTGGTGAATATATGATAGAAGAATATGCAGGTATACCTGTTGAAGTTGAGGTTGGTTCAGAATTTAGATATAGAAAACCTATTATAGATGAAAATACTATATTATTAGCTATATCACAATCAGGTGAAACTGCAGATACTTTGGAAGCTATACGTGAGGCAAAAAGAAAAGGTGCTTTAACTTTAGGTATAGTAAATACTGTTGGTTCGACCATATCTCGTGAGACTGATGCTGGTATATATAATCATGCAGGCCCAGAGATAGGTGTTGCTTCCACAAAAGCATTTATATCTCAATTAACAGCATTAGCATTATTTACTTTATTTTTAGGGAGACAGAGATCCATGTCTCTTACAACTGGTAAAAAAATAGCTGAAGAAATGAGATTGTTACCTATGAAAATAAAAGAGATATTATTAAATAAGGAATATATAAAATCTGTGGCTGAGAAATATTCTTCATCAAGGGATTTTTTATATTTAGGTAGGAAATATAATTATGCTATTGCGTTTGAGGGTGCATTAAAACTTAAAGAATGTTCGTATATACATGCAGAAGGTTATGGTGCGGGTGAAATGAAGCATGGTCCGTTGGCTATGATTGATGAATCTTTTCCAACTTTTGCTATAGCACCAGATGATTCTGTGTATGAGAAAAATATTTCAAATATACAAGAGATAAAAGCAAGAAAAGGTAAAGTTATAGTTTTAACAAATCAAGATAAAAACGAATTAAAAGATTTATCTGATGACATTATTTATATACCAAAAAGTATAGAAATGTTGTCTCCGATATTAAATATTATTCCACTTCAATTATTTGCTTATTATTTTGCTGTTCATAAAGGTTATAATGTTGATAGACCTAGAAATCTGGCCAAAAGTGTTACAGTTGAATAATGATCACTTTTGTGATTATATGTTGTATGTATGAGCACATTAATCAGTTCCAGAAATGACATTAACGACATGTTGAGAAGTTTGGGTTTTTTTGAGATTACAGGTATTTCAGTTTTAAACTGTAATCGTATCGTACGCCGTGTTGGTCTGGATTTAAAATCGAGAGGTTATAATAAATGTAAATGGGCTCATAATGGTCCTTTTACATTGATTGCAAATCGTCAATGTGAGGTGTATCTAAGATATTCACACGATAGTATTATCGAAGGTGATATGTTTAGAAAATTCATAATAGATTCAGGTTGTAAGAGAGATGATAGTATTTTATCTATATTACCTGGTCGATTTGAACAATTTGATACTGAACAGCTTTTAACAGCAATCTTTAATCCTGTTGTTTATTAATAAAATCAAAAAACATAAACTTTCAACATAAAAAAACACCGGCAATCCCTAGGGATTTGCTCGGTGTATTTTGTTTTGTGTTATTCAGGCACCAGATGATTTTCTGGTGTTGATAAGGTGTTTAATCACCTCATTATCGTTGCTAAAATAGATAAGTGTCTCCACATTATCCACTATAACGACTGTGAAATAAATAGCCTTCGATTTTAACCCAATAACCTTTTTAGTTGGGACCTCAATCTCCCTTGCAGAAGATTGGGGTTCAATTTTGATGATTGTATCACCATCTTTGTTTTGTGATAAAGATGATTCCATCTTTCTACCAATGATAAATGTTTTATCATTGGCCACAGACAAACTTTCTATCGTGTAATATTCACCATACACTGGTTGGTGGTGCAACCTGTACGTGTCTCTCTCCCCATAGATGATTTTGGAGATATTTTGCACCTTTTCATTACGGAGAATCGTTGCAATAGCTGCAACGATTGCGATTGCGATGATTACTACTGTAGTGATTTTTGCGATATTATTTTTCATACTTTTTTGAGGTTCGTTTGGAATTTTGTATCATAAATACTGTATCTATGATTACCTTTATATTATATAACTTTTATTTTTAAAAGTCAAGCAATATTGATAATATTAATATATGCATTTTGCTATAATGATAATATGAAAAAGCAGAAAACCTTATTGTTATTAGATGCACATGCTATTATACATCGTGCTTATCATGCAGTACCTGATTTTCGTAATTCGCAGGGTGTGCCTACTGGAGCTCTTTTTGGTATTATAAATATGCTTTTTGGAATACTTGAGAGATATAAACCAGATGTTGTGATAGCATGTTATGATTTACCACATCCAACATATCGTCATGAGATATATGAAGCTTATAAAGGTCATAGAAAGAAAAGTGATGATGATTTAGTTGATCAGATAAAATCATCAAGGGAGATTTTTAAAGATTTGTGTATACCTATATATGATATGCCTGGTTTTGAAGCTGATGATATACTTGGAACTATTGTTCATAGAGTTACTGGTGATGGTCATAATC
>CAZHNC010000022.1:0-7531 GCA_964532765.1 uncultured Candidatus Saccharibacteria bacterium
CGAGCTGATTTCAAGGATAGCCCTGAAACCAACCAATAAAGGTTGATTATTCTTTACGCAGCTGTTGTTAGATTAGTCCATGTTGATGACCCAGTCATGTTTACATAAAGTCTAGTTGCTGTTGTTGAAGCACCTGAATCTATTCTTATAAACAATGAGCCTTTAGGAGCTGTTAAAACGTTATGAGGTGTACCTGAACCTGTGTAGATTCCTGCTCCACCTATAACTGCACCTGATTCAAGAATTGCGTTTGATGATGATGCTACTGCCATATTATTTGTTTAATTTTTTTAAAAGTTCCTCCTTTTTAAGTTCATACTTAGCAGGATTTTGAACTTTGTATATTTCTAATAATTTTGCAAAGTCAGAGTTTATTTCAACCTTTGGAGTTTCAATAACTTCTTCCTCTTTTTTGATTGTTGTTTTTTTTACTACCATAATTTTATTTTATTCCTTATGTGAGGGTTTGGATAATGGACTCGGTGGGGAGAAACATTACCCAAATCCCCACACAAGGGGGATTAAATTTATGCTAATGTTATATCAACTATCAAATCAGTCTTTGTAGCCCATAGTTTGAAGCCTACATAGCCCCATACTAATAGTTCCATACCAGTTTTACCTGATACTGCTGTCTCACGATATTGTATACCACGAGGTGAAGCATAAGTTGCTATATCTTTAACACCGAATACTCTGTGTCCTGAGTTTGTAACTGATTTTGTACCTATTGTTGCATCTACGAATGTTCCTGTTCTTACAACGTATATTTCTATACCACCATAAGATGTCATGAATCCATTTTTAAGTGCAGCATCTGCGTATGAGAAACCATTTGTCATTTGTGCAGCCATAAAGCCTACTACATCTGTGTTTTCTATTACCAAGAACATACCTTTGTATGAATCTTTGTATCCCATAACTTTAGAAGCTAGGTTAGCTACTATTGTGTTGATGTTTGCTACAGTTGTAAATCCACCTGCTGGTGTTGTATATGTTCCTGTACCATCTTCACATAGGTTGTTAAGTACGAAATAGTCAATTCTTTCTGCTACTGAATACATCATTTCTTGCATTCTGTTTGCATACATGTCGAATGAAGTAAGAACTTTTTCGAAGTCATATATATGTTCTGCTATTTTGATTTCTTGGTCTACTGTTAGAGTATCATCAGTTGTTGTATATGTTGAAACAGAGTATGTTCCTGTTATACCTGTGATAGCTGCTGTTGGTTGAGAACCATAAGGATTTTCAATTCTTTTTACGTCTGAATTGTCGACTGTACAGATTTTCTCTGCTACAAGTGCTTTTTTAAGAACTTCTTGTAGAGTTGTTTGAAAATATTTTTGTCTGTATGTTTGTGTACTGATTGTGTTCATTTTTTTAGGTTTATAAATTATTTAATAAACCCACCGAGTTTTTATTTTAAACCCATTCTTGCTCTGAACAAAGCTCTTATTGCATCTTCGCTTTCATCAAGTTTACCTTGTCTAGCGTTTTCTAGGATAACATCATCAGTTATTTTTGGACTTGCTCGTCTAACATTTGGTGTTGTTGAAACATTTTGTGATTTTCTGAATTCTTCTTTCTCTGCTAACATGTTTTTTACAACATTTGATTTTAGAGCTTCTGATACTGATATTTTCTTGAAGTTTGCATACTCTAGTATGTCATCAATATCTTCATCAGCAACATTTGCTTTTGCTAGTGCAAATCCATCTTTAACTGTTAATGTACTTTGTGCTTCAGTTTGAGTAGGTTTAGCTTCAGGTTTTGCTGTTGTAGCTTTCGCTCTCCAGTGTTCCTTTTGCTTTTGTAATGTAGTTATAGTCTTTTTAAGAGTTTCTACATCATCTTCTTGAGTT
The DNA here is from genome assembly GCA_964532765.1 of uncultured Candidatus Saccharibacteria bacterium. Lineage (GTDB taxonomy): Bacteria > Patescibacteriota > Minisyncoccia > Phycocordibacterales > CAIZLB01 > CAIZLB01. The sequence goes on from CAZHNC010000022.1 coordinate 1,866, forward strand.
TCTTCAGATAAATCTAAGTCAAGCTCAATTTCGTTTTCAGTTGTCTCTGTATCGTTTGTTGAGTCGATAACCTCGTTGTCATTTATGTTCATCTTTTGTGATGTTTATTAGATTAATTTTTTTTAATGAGTTTTTTCTCGTACAACTTAATTATACGACAAGTAAAACTTTAATGCAAATTATTTTGAACTATTTGCTTTTGTTTTTAATTTTATTTCATCCTCTGTTAAAGGTTTGTTATTTGCTTTATGATAAATTGTTGTAAGCATACCCTCTATTGTTGCTAGTATTATATTTCTAGCAATAACATTTATTATATTATTCTCTGTTGTGGCATCTTTTGAATAATTAATATCTGATATTTTTACTTCACCTTTACCACCTCTTAATCTTTCTATTGAACTATTAAAGAAGTTTAATATTAATGGCAAATATCTTATATCCATTTCTGCTTGGAATTGACTTCTATCTTTCAAGTTAAATTGAAACCAGAAATCATTTACCATGTGTAAATCTTCATCACCATTTACAGTTGGTATTAGATAAGATTCTACTCTGTCTATTACTTCTGCTGGAATTAGTTTTAATAATTCCTTTTCTGCTGGTGTTATCTCTATACCAAGTGTTACTTTACGTAATACTTTAAGCATAGGTTTGTTGTCTTTGAAAGTTGGTGCAAATAGGTCATATTCCTTTTGCATTATCTCTGCTTGTTCTTTTTCTGTTTGAAACATATTTTTATTTTATTAATTAATAATACCCCACCTTATTATTAGCTATGTCATAGCTTGGGGTGGTTGCACTGGTGTAGCTTGTTGTGTTGGCATAGCTTGAGTAGATAACTCAATAGTTGATACTTGTCCTGTCATCTCTAGTATCTTATTAAATAGCATTTTCATGTTAGGGTCTTGTAATACTGCTGGATTAGCTGCTACTGTCTGCATTACTGTTGTAAGAGTTGTCATAACTGCTTCCTTGTCTGATTGTTCGTTAGTTATTTCAACTTCTATAGCATCCCAGTTAATATCCAATATATCTTTCCATGTCTTATCATCAACCTCACTTGGTTTGATAAAGCGTTGATTACCCATCATTGATAATTCTCCTTGAATTTTACCAGCTTCTTCTGCTGTCATTTCCATTTGTTGTTCACGAGTTGTTATCTCACCCTCTAAAGCTCTATCAATAATCTTTTGATTTACTTTCTTGTTAGCTGTTCCTGTGATGTACCATGTATCAAGTTGTTTAATACCTGCGTCATCTAGCATAGCTACTATCTCATCTTTGTTATTTAGTTGTTTTCTTATGTAAGGAATAATCCATTCTCTAAACATTTCTTCAAGTGCAAGTCCTTTGTTCTCTGTCATTAACTCAAACAATGAATGTGATTCTTGATTCAAGATAGCAACTTGTCTGTAAGCTGTTCCTGATGGCATTGTATTACCTGATATAGCGTCTGGTGTTGATGTTATCTCTTTAGCTTGATTTTGCCATTGAACCATGAAGTTTGTGATAGATGTAAGGTCATGTCCTTGATTGTTTACTTGTGTCAAAGGAGAGTTTACATCGTGAATCATTATATCTCCATTCTCTATAGCTGTTAAAGCGTTGCGACCTGCATAGTTTTTATCTGCTGTTTGGAATATTACTTTTGAGATAAGTTCCATTTGGTCTTTATAAAGTTTTACTGAATGGTTTGCCATCCATTGTGCTTGGAATAAATGTTCTACTGCACCAATACCTAAAGCTCTACCATCTTCTTTGATTAAGTCAGCTTTGTGATATTGTTGTTTTTTTATCTTTCCTTTGTAAAGTGTGAAGTCTTTTGATTTACCAGCATAAGATATTATGTGTATTTGGTCTGCATAAATATCTTCATCACTTTCTTTGTCAGTTAGCATTGAAAGGGGTAAGTTTCCTTGAATCTCGTATAGCTCAATATAGTCTGATAGAGAATCAACTGTTTCATTTCCTATAGTCTTTCTTGATTGAACTGTTTCTAGTAGTCCTTTTACTACTTCTTGGTCATATAAAGGATTTGTTCTTAACTGGGCTGGTGTTAAAAAGAATTTAAATATCTTTACATTGTTTTCAAAGTCTATCTGGTCTGTTATTAACTTATTCCAAGGAGTTACATTGATATGCAACATGCCATCTTTCTCAACAAACTTTGTTACAGCACTACCATATCTTGCAAGTGTTCTACCCCAATCATTTAAGAATGAGCCAAAGTTTACTTCTTTCATCCAGTTTTGCAATATACAGTTAGCAAGGAAAGCTGGAATTACTTCTGATTGTTTTGTTGCTCTGAATCTGATGTTCTTTCTATCTATATCAGTAGCTCTCATCCAAATATTTGATACAGCAGTTACGATGTTGAAGAAAGGTTTCTCTCTACCTAAAGCATCTGTTGAACCTGATATGTGTTTAGAATTTAAATAAGCCTCTATTGTTGAAATGGTTTCATATTGAGAATAATCTACATATTGAGATATATTAGCTCTACCATTTATGTATGTATTTTCTCTTTCTTTTACAAGTTGTGATATTGTTTGCATTGTTTAATTCGTCCCACCGAATTATTTTTTTTATAATTTAATTATATCTTATTAGTTTTATTTTGTCGAATTTAAGTTTTGTCTGTGAAAGTTCTTTTCAAATTGTTCTGATAGTCTTGATTCTGTTATATCACTTCTAGGTTTGATTGCATTAAATCCATAACGTGTTGCATCTAAAATATGTTCAAAACCTTGTTCTGGTATATTAGTTATTATTCCATTCTTATCTCTTTTCCATATATAGTTATGATATTCCATGATTAAGTTTTGTGAACGCTTTGAAACAGAAATCTTTTGATTTTGAACATATTGTATTCCTTGCAATATTGACCCAGCACCTTTCTCTGTTGGTAATATGTTCACACCATAAACTCTTATCTCATCAATACTTTTAGGTTCTGCACTATCTGCCATAACAAGAGCTTGTGGTAAGTTGAGTAATATCTTTGCAATTCTCTCATTAGTCAATCCTTTTGTGTATGTAATTTCATCAAGTATAAAGCCACCATTGTATTTATATATCGCAACAATAGCAGTTGGGTCATTAGTATATCCAAAGTCTAGTCCATAACACTCAAGTCTAGCTTCATGTGGTATGTCATCTATAAAGTTCCAATCTTTGAATATCTTAAGCTCATGTGATTGTGGTTCGCCTAGCCATTTATGTTTATATAATGCAGGTCTGTTTAACTTATCATCTTCCATTTCAAGTCTTATAACCTCTGGCATATATCCATATTTCAATGCAATGTCATAGTTTACATTTAAGAGTAAAGTATTTGGTCTACCTTCTATCACAAGTCTTTTATGCACTGGGTCTGTTTCAGTTAATCTGTTGTATGTGTAAATAATCTTGGAGCCTTCCTTTCTAACAGTTGGTGTTAAGATTTCAATAGACTTCTCTGAAATAGTCTGTGCTTCTTCTACCCATGCAATATCAATACCCTCAATAGATTTTATTGATTGTTCATTATGATGTAGTCCTTTAAAAATAAAGTCTGAACCTGTTATCTTATTTACAATAGACTTGTCTGTTACTTCAAAGTCATGTAATTCATATTCATTTATCAAATCAGACAATAGTTGATGTGATGATTCTGATATAGAGTTTTGAAACTCACGAAAACAACCTACTCTGATTTTATTCATTCTTGCTTGTATTAAAAGATACCTTGCTACTGTGTGAGATTTCAAAGAGAAACGACCCCCCCATATCGCAGCCTCACGCCAATCATTGTTAAACAATGGTTTGTATTCTACAGGTATATTTATAACAATAGTTTTACTTTGTGTCATCAAATTTTACTAGAATAGTATTTTGTATTTTCTCTCCATCAGATGTAACATCGACCTTTTCTCCATACTTCTTTGGTTTAATCTTAGACATAGTCCATCTCATATTATCAGCTTTTAACTTATACGCAGTTATAACAGCAGAGACATTTTTATCATCACTAGTCTTAGCATAATTAACAGCTTCTTCTCCAATATCATTCAATTCTTCTAACTGATAATCAGCTCTTTCGCTTGTAGCTACTTCATATTGCTTTAGAAAATCTGGGTAATCTCTCATCCATTTAAATATTGTTGCTATTGATGGTCTATTTTCATCACGACATATAGCTCTCAATGACTTTCCACTAGAAATATCTTGGCATATCTCATTTGCCATCTCTTGAGTATAATCACTTGGTCTTCCTAGCTTTGCCATATAGGTTTATATTCTTTTATTTTTTTAATAATTTCTTCTTCTAATCTTTTTAGAACATCTTGTTCTTTATCTATTGATATTACATCACAAACTATTTCTATCATCTCTGTTCCATCTTTAGTGTCTTTGGTTATTTCATTTCCTTTATCATCAATATATGCTTTGGCTATGTATTTATAACCTCTGAAGCCTTTTTGTTTTTGTTTTGAAAAAAGTATCATATTTTTAAAGCTATTATTGTTAATAATGTGCAGACATATAAACCAAATACTATTCCTATGATTATCTTTGAATACTGTATTGCTGTTTCTTTATCGCTCATTTCGAATGTATTCTTTGAATCTTTTTTTGATTTCTTTGATTTCATCATCTGTGAAGTTAAATAGTTTATTTAATAATTCCAATATCATGTATATATTATACAACTTTATTTGGATATTTCCAACCTTTTTCCTTAGCAAGTTGTTTTCTCTGTTCAATAGTCATACCTCCAAAGTCGTAATCTGTTTTGTATATAGACCAGTATAAGTCTTCCCAGTGAAGTATTAAGTTATCCATTGTAATGTTTTGAACTGCTGATTTATATCCTTTTCTTGCACTTGGTATAAAGAATATTGCAAGTCTTATAAGTAATACTACAGCTTTTACTTTCTTTACCCATGAGTCTTTACCTCCTAACTGTCTACTCTCCATAAGGTTTACTAATCTTGTAAGTTCTTTAGGTTTTAGTAGTTTCTCTTTTGTTGTCATTGAGAATATGTCCTTTAGTCTTTGCTTGTATGCGTCATCATTGTCTATCATTCTTGATACTATCTCTGATACTTTATCTGCACTTTGTTCGTCTATGAGATGTCTTAGAAATTCAAATATCATGTATTGTAATTCTCTTGAGAATTTTGACATGTGTTTGTCCTTTAACATTATAGGGGACATTATTCTGTGTCCAAGTCTTTTAAATGGTTCAATGAGATTCTTTCTAAAGAATATAAGAGTTAAGATTGTAGGGATTATGAATAGGGGTTTTGTTAATAACTTTATACTTTCTATGAATACTGATTTAGCTTGATTAGTAGTGAATAGTATTTCATCCATTACTAAATTCTCCATAGGAAACTCTGCATCTTTTATGTAAGTTTTTATCTCATTGTTAAAGTCTACAGCTTCTATTTCATAACGCTCCCCACCCTCTGATTGAATTTGTTGTTCACCAGTTCCATATAAAAAACACTCTCTTGGTATTTTTAGGTCTTTCATTATTTAACACAACTTATAGCTTGAGATGATATTATATTTCCGTTAATTCCAACAGAACCATAACAAGTTACTTTACCATCTGTAAATTTATATGTTTTTATACCTAATTGTTCTTGTGCTGATGAATATATCATATTAGAATC
>CAZHNC010000023.1:0-6930 GCA_964532765.1 uncultured Candidatus Saccharibacteria bacterium
CAAGAGGTCTATGTATACCAGTTTTCTCTGATATAGTTGTTATGTTTGATGGTCCAAGATCTAGTAATGCTAAGTAAATAATACTTTCATTTTTATTTAAACCTATTTTTTCTAAAAGTTTTGCTTGATTCATGGTTTTATTATAGCACTATTAAATATTATTTTGTCTTTATTGTTTAAATATAAATAATATTAGAAATACTGTAACTTTTTATTACATTTTAAAAAAGTTAATTTATATATTTTATGGTTTATTTTTACTTTTTTAAAAAATAGATTACATATTGATATGTATGTATAAGTATTATTTTAAATTTTTATTATTATCTCTATATAGAAAGCAATATGAAAAAACAACAACTAAAACAACTACTCAGCTTCTGTATAGATTCACATACAGATAGCCCCACAAAAGCATCGAAATCATTTAGAAAATGGGATGGAAAAACTCTATACGCTATACATCCTATCTGGTGTGCTATGACAATACTTACTGAGACAAGTTTATCTGAAGATATTAGGTATAAAGGATGTCAGGTGCTTATCCTACATGACATTCTGGAAGATACTGAAATAAATGATCTTACAGATATTGTCTCTGAAGATATTATACAGTCGGTCAGAGATATGACTTTTGAATCATCTGCCGAAGAAATGAAGTTGATATGGGATATGGATGTATTTATCAAGCTTCTAAAACTATACGACAAGGTTTCAAATCTACTTGATGGTACATGGATGGATGAAGAAAAGGCTAGTAAATACAAATACTACGTAGTCAGACTATGCAGATCTGTGGAGTTAACATACGGAAACCTGAACATAGTTAAGATGGCGAGATCTCTATGTAGGTGATTTATCAAAGGAGGTGTTGTGTAAAACACCTCCGTCTAATCAGGTCAATGAATAATCGTTGGTCTGTAAGATAAAAATATTATGAAGAATAAAAAATATCCAATAATATGTTTTGAAGGAGTGGATGGTAGTGGAAAAACAACATTATCAAAATTATTAACTAAGAAATTAAAAGGTCATTATATAAAAAGTCCACCTAATAGTATAGCCAGAACAAGAAAATTAATAAGTAATGCAAATGATGATATAACTTTTCATCATTATGTTTTTGGTAATTCAGCCGCAGGTTTACTTGCAGAAAAAGTCTCAAGATATAAACCGGTATGCTTAGATAGGTATCATTACTCAACCTCAGTCTATCATCACAAAGTATTAAAAAATGGTAATAAAATACCGAAGCTCCCTAAAGAGGATTTAGTTGTTTATCTAAATGCAGATTGGTCTACTATAAACAATCGATTAAATAATAGGGGCGATAGAAAACCTCATGAGAATATTAAAAATCTAAAGAGTATACATAGTAGATATATTAAATTATTTAAAGATAAAAGTAATGTTCTGTATATAGATACCGATAGAAATGATATTAAAAAATCTCTAGATTTAATCTTGAATAAAATAAATTATGAAAAATAAATTAATAAAAGTAATAATAACTGGTGGTCCAGGTAGTGGTAAAACCACTATCATAAATGAATTAAAATCTATAGGTTATAGAGTTATATCAGAGTCAGCTAATATTATAATTGGTATGTATAAAATTAAACCTTCTGCATACAGACAGAGAAGGATACAAGAAAATCAAATATTCTTAGAAAATCTGATTCAGAATGAGTCAGGTATTTTTTTTCTAGATCAAGGTTTAATAGATATAAATGTCTATAATAAACTGAATAAATGTAATTCTGTAGATAAAAAAATAATCTATAAATTAGAGTATTATAATAAAGTATTTGTACTTGATAATTTAGATAGGAAATATTACCCCAATAATCGTGAAGAGAGTTATATTAAATCTAAAAAAATAAACAAAAAAATTATAAGCGAATAACATAATTATGGTTTTGAAATTATAAAAGTTAAAAAAGATACCATTGAAAATAGGATAAAATTTATTATTAATAATTTAAAAAAATATTAATCAAGGATATAGTCAGTTTTTAACTGGAGATATTTTTCATATTTATATATGTGATTGTTGTGAATAACATAATAAAGTAAAATAGGATAGACTTATCCATAAAGCTAAATGAATATACTATTAGGTATTTTGACGCAAAAAAATTAACATTCAATCATTTGCTATAATAAACCTATGAATCCGAATACAAATCCACAAGAAAAAATACAAATCGAAAACAATACAAAAAAACCAGAATATAAAAATAAAAATCTAGCGCACAAGGAGAGTATGAAAGAAGATGTCTGTGGTCTAGAAAAGGGATTAGAAAAATTAGGTGAAATGGTAAAAGAAAAATCCTTAGAAAAAGATACTCCTGTAATAGTAGAGATAGCCGGCGGCTCTGCGTCGGGTAAAACTTCAGCTGTAAGTCAAAAACTTAAAGATATGTTTGGTGATGATGCGATGATATTTTCTATGGATGACTATTATCGAGGTCGTACATATATGGCTGAAGAAGCAGTTAAAGGAAATGTATTAAATTTTGATCAACCTGAAGTTATAAATATACCCTTGGTTAAAGAGCATATAGCAGAACTTAGAGAAGGAAAATCTATACAAAAACCAGTGTATAGTTTTAGAGAAGGTGAATCTATAAGTACTGAGGAGGTTAAACCAAAAAGAATAATTATAGTGGAAGGATTGTTTGCTTTAAATGATGAACTTGTATCAGAAGCTGATATAAGAGCTTTTGTTGATATTGGTACGCATGGTAGAATCTTGAGAAGACTACTTAGAGATGTGGAAAGAACAGGTCAAAAACCAGAAGACATATTAAGTTATTTTTCAGAAATAGTTGAACCTATGCATGAAAAATATGTACAAAGTACAGCTAAAAATGCAGATATAGTTATAAGTAATGAATATAATCCGAATATCGAAGCTGACAGAGCCAACGCCGAAGAATTACAAGTTAAATTTAACTTATTAACTGTTGATTATGAATTATTTAGAAAAATAGGTGTAGAGAGACTGGCTTCAGCAACTCAAATAGATAGATATTATAATCCAAAAGATAGAGATTTAATTCAAACAGGTGAATCATTGAGAATACGAGAAGAAGGTGATAAAAGAGTTTTGACATATAAAGGTCCTAAGAAAGATGGTGAAGTTAGTCAAAGATCAAAATTCGAATTCGAAATCGATAAAGATACAGAAGATAAGTTTCTTGGTATATATGGAGATAAAGTTAGAACAATTAAAAAACAGAGAACACTTTATGTTTTAGATGGAATAGTGTTTACTGTAGATAATGTTAAAGAAATATCTGATGATAAAGATAGATATATGGGAACATTCTTGGAATTAAGGTTATCTAATAATAATCTAGATGATGAGAAAATTAAAAAAGTTTTGGAAAAATTAGGATTAGATAAGGATGAGGTGATTACCAAGAGTTATTTAGAGATGTATGGTTAATCTTGTTAAACCAGATATTTATCTATATAATCAAAACATATGTTCGAAAAAGAATTACAAGACCTAGGTCTAAATGATAAAGAATCAGCTGTATATTTAGCTTTATTATCTGTTGATAATGATTCCGTTGTGGATTTATCAAAGAAAACTAATATTAATAGAACTACCATCTATCCTATATTGGAATCATTGATGAATAAAGGTTTAGTTTCAGAGGTTAAAGTGGATAAAAAGGTTAGATTCGCAGCCGAGTCTCCGGAGAGACTTTTAACTTTTGTTGATAAGCAAAAACTTATGTTTGAGGAAAGATCGGAAAGGGTTAAGGATCTTATACCAAAGCTTAGAACTGTACAAAGAGAATCAGGGGAAAGACCTGTGGTTAAAATATATGAAGGTAAGGAGGGTGCGTTCAACGCTGCTGCTAATTCTTTTGAAAATGATAGTGACGACGGCTTCAGTTACGCTGTATATTCAAAAGATTTACTTAATGAAATGTTTAATGATAAAGACCGAAAGAAAATCTATGAGATGAGAAAAGATATCAAGAAATTAAAATCTAAATCAGTTTATACCTATTCAGAAGGAGAGTTAAAATCTGATAATATGTCAGAAAGACAAAAGATTAATGAAAAAAAATATCCATTATATTGTGATATTGGGGTAGTAGGAGATGAGGTTCGAGTTTCTAACTTAAGAGGAAATCCAACAACTATGTTAATAAAAAATAAAGATTTAGCCGAAACATTAAAAAGTCTTGTAAATTATATAATTGATAAAAAGTAAAATAAGAAAAATAAATTAGGTCCAGCAACTGTTTAGGTTGCTGGACCTTTTTGTATCCCTTTACGATCATGTGATTAATCGTCTAAGGGACTGGTTGGTGCAATTTTGATATAATCAGTCTCCTCCGTCATTCATTGGAGACCTCCTTTCTGATTAGTTTTTTGTTACTTCTTGGAATCCAATCTTTTCCTTCAAGTTAGCTAAGACGCAAGTGTATCCGGGTTTCCACCCTGTCCTGGTCCCTATGAGGAGAATCAGGACAGGGTTTCCGCACGGGGTTAGCATGCGTCTCCCATAGTAGCTTCCTTTCTAGTTAAGGTTAGATAGCAATAACTTTACGTTTTCACGTGGTTTGAGCGACTCAGCCCATCCCTTATTGCATATTCCATATATTAGCAGGTTTGAATATGAATGTCAAATATTATTAACAACATAGTATTTTATATGTCAAATTATATGTGGATAAGTAATTTATTATAAACATAAATATGTATATAAAATAAGGATATTTAATATAAAATAAGATATCATGTCAAAAATGCTTGACAGATAAATCGAGATGTGTATAATAAACGTCACGCACACTAAACAAATAAAAAACATGCAAACAATCAATACTGAAATCCTGAAAGAAATAGCAGGTAATCTCCAGAACATCATGCCTGAAACGGTACTATTAACATCTGGTGATATCAAGAGTTGTCTGCCAAATATTAGCGAGGTGAAGTCTTTTTGCTGCAGCCTTGCTACCCAACTCCACCTTGTTGGTGAGGATGACTTAGCTAAGTCTGTTTTAAAGACGGTTACTTACTATGTCATCAGTCAAAGTGGTGTATATCACCGGGATCCTGGAGATATGTGGAGTCGGTACAAATCCCGCTACGGTGGAGGGTCGCCATGCTGTTGCTGTGATTGGCAATCCGATCTATCTTATGTCGCCAAGCGTATAGGCTTTGATGATATGAGTCGATGGGTGGTTAGTCATCAGTGTCCAGCTTCACCGTCTGGGTATAGGCGCAAGCCGGCTGGTTCAGCGGGTCCGATTGAGGATTGGGTTTGCAAGAGGGATGTAGATCGGATAACAGCCTACCTTGAGGGAAAACTGGACTTTTTCTCTCGCTAAGACAAGTCCCTTTTCAGCAGGTTTTAGATAAACCGCCGGAGTGGTAGCTGCCTTATGTGCTCCTCCGTTTTTGTCGCGAAGTGTGTACTTTGCCTGATGAGTTCAAAAGAACGAAACAGAAAAAAAAGAACTTTCAACAAAAATAAAAAAAACATAAAACATAAAACATAACCATGACAACATACATCATGCGGGTCCTAGGGTATTTGTTTGGTAATGCGAACCGTGCTCTCACTACAGCTCTATGTGCTGCAGTGTTATGGGGGATTATTGACCCTACGTCGGTGCGATCTCTGATTGCATTATGTTGGAATAACTTTTGGGAGGCCTTTGGACCACTCTTAGTTATGCTCCTACAATTAGCCATCATGGTAGGAGTCGGTTGGTTACTCATCCGGAAGTTGTTTGGTGGCAGAACCAGGAGTTAAAAACTCCCAGAAGTGAGAAAACACTTTGGAATCAAAAAAACCGGATTGGTTTTCAATCCGTTCTCTGTCCAGGAGTGTGTACCCTCGCTGATGAGTTCGAAAGAACGAAACAGAAAGGGGATAGATTCGGAAAGGGGATGATAGGTATCGACGTAACTTTGGTTGCGGACTGGGGTTCAAATCCCCACACCTCCACCAATCTATATTGGTAAAAAATAGAACCTTAATAATTATATCAATCAAAATGCAAATAAGAACGCATGACCTATGTAATGGTCAACAGGCTCGTGATGTCTCTCGAAGACTATCGCGAGTTCGTCCGAAGCAAGCGTCCGTAAGGACTAAGCTCGGGTTCTGTCCATACCGTGAGGTGGTGGACCGGGGGAGAAAAAACTTCCCTGTGAACAGAAGGAATAGCTGTCATCTGATACCTAATCCATAAATTGCGGATCTTAAACAGGTCCGCCTTCTGTCCGGGAGTGTGTACTCTCGCTGATGAGTTCGAAAGAACGAAACAGAAATAGAATACCTAAAATATTATCTAATAAAATCATGAAAACTTATCCTGTTAATTTTACTTTCGTGTTTCCATCCGTTTCTTTCGGTACTATGAATCATGGGAATTCCTCGATTAAAGGTCTTTTCTACAACGGCCAGATTACTAGGGTTGTAGAGAGTAAGATTCATCTTACAAAACTTCCAAAAACGAGTGACTATGTGACCTTGATTTCTGATGAACAGGTTATCAAGCTTTTGGAAGAAGGTGAAGGTGAAAATTTCTTTGATACAGAAGATAAAATCCGTGATGCCTTTTCCTTCTATGTGAAGATTCACAGAGGTAGAAACAGAGAAGGGTGCTACTTCTGGGTTGAATTCATAAATGAACAACTGACTGAATCTTCATACTCAGATGCGGATACTCTGGATAAGCAGAACTTCGTTATTATGCAGTTGATCCGCTTTGGTATAGTTGAGAGGTTGCGAGTTATGAAGTGAATAGTGGTAAACCCACTAGGTTATGAGTTATCCTAAAAACTCTTATTGTCATAAGATGTGTATCTTATCTGATGAGTCATAAATGACGAAACAATTAATAAAAATTATTTACATATTAATATATTTATGTTATAAAATACATACCA
>CAZHNC010000024.1:0-5434 GCA_964532765.1 uncultured Candidatus Saccharibacteria bacterium
AAATAGATCTTTTTTTTTATTTTTAATAATATAGAATAATCCGATAATACATATAAATATCAATGTATAACCTAAAAAATTTTGATTTTCAGCACCTATATGTGAATTATTCCATATATTATTTATAATTAAATTATCTTTAAATATATTTGAAATATTAAATTGCGGACCAGGTATAATAAAAGTAAATACATCAGGAGACCAGAAATCAGCATTCCAATTATCTGCATATTTACCAGATAATTTAGAATCTATTATTCCATATATAAAATACAACATGACAGTAAAGTAAATTATAAAAATAGATATTAACCTTATAAAATATTTATACTCAAATTCAAACTTATCTTTTATAAAATTATAAATAACAAATAAGAATGAAAATATAAATAACATATATAAATAATAATAATCAGATAAATGAGCTAATATCAAAAATAAGGCGCATAAAAATATATATTTATACGATTTATATTTATAAAATCTTATAAAAAAAATTATATACATTGGTATAATCCATGTTGTAAGTAGATTCATATGACCAAGTAAATGACCCTTTATATATGGATTAAACGCATATATATATCCACATATAATCGAAATATAGTTATTTTCAATAAATAATCTTGATAAAATAAACATACAAAACCCAGATAATGTAAGATTTAATAAGATAATCATATTGTAATTTAATATAAAATTTCCATCAGAAAAAATATTAAAAAACATAGATATTAATCCATTTAATGGGGACAAAGAATGCAAATATAAATCTATACCTGTTAAAGCAAATATATTATCTGTTTCATAAGGGTTATCAAAATCTTTAAGTGACTGACCTGTTTGCCATAAATTCCACATACCCTCAACACCATCACTGCCGTCACCAATTTGCATTTTTGTAATATTTTTAATCAGAGGATAAGTATTAATTATTGAAAATAATATAAATAAAAAAAATATAAAAAAATATTTTTTATATTTTAACAAAAAATTATAATAATTATTAAACATTAATTTATGATATCATGATTATTTTTTATAGTATATGTTAATATTGACACAACAAAAAAATCAATATATAAATACATGTGTATGAACAAACAACATGTAAATTCCCCTATCCATAAACTCAATGAAATCAATGAATGCAGTAACAAATCCAGAAAATCAGTAATGGTTTTAATCTGCAGTTTAATAATATTCACTATCATGATGTTATTATCTGCATTTACTGAAATTTGGCCTTTGAAAATAATGTCAGCAATAATAATAATTCCTGTTACAATAGAATTATTTATAATGTATAAGAATATACAGAAGATGATTAATTTATGCATAAAATTTACCCATCATTATGATCATGATTTTTTAGATCATTGGGAAGAAAAACAAGAGAACAAAGATTCCAATTAATTTAACTCTCCTAAAGAAACACCTTAGTATATATAAAAACTATAGGTGTTTTATTTTTTATAAAAAATACATATATAAACTATTGACAAATTAATATCAAAAATATATCATTCAAACATACATTTGAATGTATTATAACAATATATGAAATCATCATTTGATAATAAATTAAAAATTATTGCAGACACAAGTAGATTAAATCTATTATGTTATTTATTTAAACATAAAAACCCCTGTGTTACAGATATAGCTAAAGATTTAAACATGAGTGTAGCAATAGTATCACATCATCTAAAAGTTTTAAGTAAACAAGACATATTGCAATCATGTCGAGATGGTAAAAAAAATTGTTATACATTATCAAAAACAGATTTTAATAAAGATTTAAAAAATTTTATTTGTAAATATAAAAAATAAAAAATATGAAAAAAGAAAATAAAGTAATAGTATACTCAACAACAACTTGTCCATATTGTGTATATGCAAAAGAATATTTTAAAAAAAATAATATACCATTTGAAGATGTTGATGTAACAAGAGATTACAAAAGAGCTCAAGAAATGATTCAAAAAAGTGGACAAATGGGTGTACCAGTAATAGATATAAATGATAATATTATAATAGGTTTTCAACCTGATATGTTTGATTATTATCTATTAAAATAAAATATCATTAAATAATGATTATAAATAAAAATAAAAACCTATTAAATATAGGTTTTTATTTTTTATAATATCTTACTCTCTAATTTATTTCAATTTTATTTTATTTACATATTCATATCATGTTGAATTTCAACTTCATTTTGATATTCATGCTTATTAAATATCTCCGGATTTAACATACCGAATATCATAGCTATATGAGCAACAAGTAAAAATATAGCAACAAATATAGCATGTAATTTAAACTTAGATTCATCATTTTTATTTTTATATATAAACCCTAATTCTAATAAAGTTATACCCATTAAAGGTATAACACCTAGAAGATAAGAGTTCACAGCTATAATATCAATTAAACCCCTCCATTCATTATTTTGAGTTATAGGTATTACAGCATTTATAAATAGATAAATAAATACACCAAAGAAATATATACCAGCTGATATTCCTGAATATTTATTAAGATTTTTGATCAAACCCACCCTTTGTCTTGTATATAATAAATATAATTCAGTTATAGCGATGGTTTCAGCTAAAATAACAGGTATAGCCATAAATAATATAAGATTCCAAGGCTGATTAACAGCCAACAATTCCATATAATGTGTCATTATCATAATTTTATTTTTATTTAATTAATTTAATAATTTTTAATGAAAATAGAAAATTACGGAGATTTGGGATTTAAAATACCATTAGAATATAATTTCTTTATATAATTAAAAATATTATATATAAAAAAATTACAATATTTTATAATTATTAAATCATTACTTCTATATAAACCAATTAAATATAGTATAGAAAATACTATAATTAATTTATAAAAAGGTAAAAAAGTTGATAATAATTGATGCCATATATAAATATCATTAAAAACTGTAATACATACATCATGCGGACAATCTAAAGCCATTAGACCAATATTATGATTTTCATGATGAAAAGATATTGATCCAAATATCAATGAAAAGCAATATATTATAATTAGTATTATATTTAATAATAATTTCACATATTCATTATATAATAAATGTAATATAATATAAACTTGTTAAGATATAAATTATTATAAGATAAAAATAAGTATTATTGAAATAATTTATTAAGACAATTTTAATATTTTTTCAATACATTCTTTATCAGACACCTTATTAAATCTTTTATAATAATCTGATATTGAACCAAATTTGTCTCTAACAATATCTATATATATTATTTTATTTACAATATTATTTAAAAACCTAAAAGATTCTGATGATATTATAGGTATAGCCAATATTATTTTAGCCGGCGACATTTTAACTATTTCTTTTATAGCTAAAAATAATGTTAAACCAGTTGCAACACCATCATCAACTATGATAGCTGTTTTACCTTTCAAATTTAATTCACTATTATTCATTTTTGGATATTGATCAATTCTTCGTAAAATTTCTATTTTTTCTTTTTTAATAATTTCATCCAAATAATCTCTGTCAACAGTAGAAGATATATCATTTATGAAATATTTATCATTTTTAGAAATAACACCAATAACAGATTTTGTATATTTAGGATTAAATATTTTATGTATAAATATTAATCTTAATGGTATAAATAATCTCTTAGATATCTCATACGCAACAGAAACACCTCCTGTAGGTATGGCAAATATGACTGAATTTTTATTATTGTATTCCAACATTTTATCAGCTAATAATATGCCAACCTCTTTTCTATTTTTAAACATTTTTTTATTTTATTTTAATATCAATTTCACGAGAAGAATCATCAAAATCCACACCTTTTGGAATAATAACTTTCAAAAAACCATCATCAGATTCAGCTATTATTTTTTTTCTATTTACCATATCAGGTAAATATATCAATCTCTCAAATGAATTACATTGCATTTTTCTTATATGAAAATCTTCTTCGTCCTCCTCTATCTCTTCATCATTTTTACCTGAGATGTGTAGATAATCACCATCTATATCCATTTTAACTTTTTCTGGTTTTATACCAAGTAAATCTACCTTAACTATGATATTATCGCCCTCTTTATATATATCAATATCCTTTTCATTGTTTTTTTTATTTTTTTTAAAAGGAAAACTATTAGATAAATTCTCAAAAAGATTATCTATATCTGTTTCCTTTCTCCATTTTATTATAGACATATATTTTCATTATTTAATTTAAATTAATAATTAATTGTCCGCTAAAATAAAGATGACAAAAAAATATTTTTTAGAAAATTTTTAATTTTCAAAAAATAGAATTTAGAATATTGAAAAAAGAAATATTGAATCTAAATGAGTGTTGAAATTTAGAATATTAGAATATAAGAATATAAAATATTATTAATGCAATGGAATATTTTGAATATTAGATAAGGAAAATCTCATATATTATTAGATATCTATAATACAGATAAAATCTTCGCGGACATATAAATTATATTCCTATTAAAAAGACAATGCAAGTATAAACTATTCACTTAAAACACCATCAAATTCAGCTTCATTATTCACAGCATCTTCTTTTGTTGACCTAATAATAGCGTCTTTATGATGTGCTGGTGAATATATTGTATACAACTTTAAATCTTCAGTATCAGAATTATTTATAACATTATGACTACAACCTTTTGGTACTATAACAGTATCACCATCACTTACTTCATACTGAGTATCATTAACTATAACCAATCCACTACCCTTTTCAAATCTAAAAAACTGATCATTATCTTCATGAATTTCTAAACCTATATCCTCTTTTGGTTTTAAGCTCATCAATACCAATTGCATATTTTCAGCTGTATATAAAACTTTTCTAAAGTTATTATTTTCTATTGTTAATTTTTCTATATTATCTTTATATCCTTTTTTCATATAAATTAATTATAGCAAATTCATATATTTATAATATTTGACTTTTATTTATAAGTGTATTATTATGAATATGTTTGAACCCCCCCCTAAAAATACAGAAATGAAAAAAACAACCACACAAACACAAGAAGGTTATACGATTTTTGATATTTATCGTATTTTGTCAGAAATCATAAAATTGGCAAAAGAGCAAGATGAGGATAATATTTCAGAATTTATAGAAAAACATCCTTGGTCTAAAAAATACCTAACAACATTTCCGGAAACTGACACTATGCTACGTATAGCAAACAATAAGGAACATAGAGTTCAGCGCCAAATCTTGAACAGAACAGAGATTAAGATGATTGAAAAAGGTATAATAAAGCCATTGATTAAATTTCATATCTGGGCACCACCGCCAGATGATAGAAACTCAATCATATTATCATTCGAATCCCTGGGTGAAGGTAGGTTTGCTTATATAAATATATAAGT
>CAZHNC010000024.1:5534-6825 GCA_964532765.1 uncultured Candidatus Saccharibacteria bacterium
TATAATTTTAAATATTTTTTTGATTATGATAAAATATTGTTTATGATTTCATCAATATCAATAATAGCTGCAACAATACTACTTTTCTTATTTTCTGTTAGTAAATTTAGTAGAAGTATAGAAAGAGTTGCTGGAGATAAATTAAAATATTATCTAACAAAAGCTACGGAAACACCCATAAGATCAACTTTTGTAGGTTTTATTGTAAATGCAATAATACAATCAAACACTGCATTAACAGTAACATTGGTCGGCTTAGTTAATGCTGGTTTAGTATCTTTTCGCGGTGCACTTGGTATTATAATAGGATCAAATGTTGGTAACACATTAACATCTCAACTTATAGCATTCAATGTTGTGGCATTCGCTCCGTTATTTATAGTTATAGGTTTTATGATGAAAAGATTCTCAAATCCTATAAAACATTATTCTGGACCAGTATTTTATTTTGGTTTATTGTTTTTAACATTAAGTTATCTACAATTATTGATATCACCTTTTCTAAATAGTCCAACCGCTTTAAATTTTATATATAATATAGATTCAGTTTATATAGCAATATTAATAGGTGTATTAAGTGCAGCTATATTTCAATCAAGTACTGCTATATCAGTATTAGCTATAACATTTGCATCATCTGGTGTATTAAACTTTGATCAAGCCTTTGGTTTAGTTATAGGTTCCGGAGTTGGCACAACAGTAACAGCTCTTATAGCATCTATAGTGATGAATACCGCTTCACAGAGAACCGCTTTAGCTCATCTATGGTTCAATGTAACATCAGTTATATTAACTATAATCATATTTAAACCCATAAAAGATATAATAATGTCAATGAATACAACTATAGGTCAATCAGTTGCAAATGCTCATTTACTTATAAGTGTATTAACAGCATTATTATTATTAATATCATTCAATTTATACATTAAATTTATCGAGATATTAATACCTAATAAAGGTTTTTTCCATAAATCACGTTCAATAATAGAGAATAAAATCTAATCAATAACCATATTAAAAAATTCCCATTCATAATGTATAATCTACATTATGAATTCTATTTTACAATCAATACAAATAAATAATCTAATTGATATATCTATAATATCTATATGTATATATCTTGTTTTAATTTTTATAAAACAAACAAGATCATTCTTTATATTAAGTGTTTTTATTTCACTATTTGTATTAAATTTTATATCACAAAAATTTGATTTAGGCTTAACCAGACAATTAGTTGAACCACTATTAACATTTTTCATAGCTGTATTTGTTATAGTTTTTC
>CAZHNC010000025.1:0-6793 GCA_964532765.1 uncultured Candidatus Saccharibacteria bacterium
ATTTTTTAACTTTTTTAACTTAATTAATTATTAAATTATAATTGATATATATTAAGTATAGTGAACTTGAGTTCACCTGTCAAATATATATGATTTAAAATATGTGGATAAGTTAATTTTAAAATTAAAATTTATAATCTAATAAATCCATCCAACTCCTCTCTTAATCTTTTTAATTCTATTTCACTAATTGAAATAATATGTATCAATAAAGATTTATCCTCACCTATAGCATCTTTTATTTTCTCTTCCGCTTTTTTAATATCTTCTTCTAGTTGCTTTATTTCATTTTTAAGAATATGTATTTTTTGTTCAGTTTCTGACATATATACATTATATCAGATTTAGGTATTGAATATTATAAAAATAAGAGTATATTAGAGTTATGAGAACTTTAAACATTAGTCAGTTTTTAGCTTATATTCTAATCAGAGATAGATTATCTATGAACGATGATTTTCAGCGTTTTATGAGAAAATTAATAGTTAGCATAGATATTGATACAGAAATACTCTGTGAAAATTCAGATATTGTTGTAGATAAATTATTTGAAATACAAGATGGATATAATTATGATGAGGAAGTCTTTTATTCATTTGTAGAATTTATCGAACAATATGATGTAAATCATCAACCCCGTACTCAAACAGCTTGAGACGGGGTGAATTTTTATATAAAATTTTATTAATTTATATATTATTTCAATAAATTAAAACCTTTCATTTTATCAATCTTATCAATTCCAAATACTCCAAGTATAGTGGGTGCAATATCAGCTAAAGTACCCTCATTTCTTATAGACACATCACCTAAACCAACAACTACAAATGGAACCAAATTAGTTGTATGTGCAACATGTTGTTTATCATTATCATCAATCATAATCTCAGCATTACCATGATCTGCAGTTATAAATGCTACACCATTCAAACTTTCTATATATTCAACCAATCTCTTATTTTCCCTATCCACAGCCTCCACAGCTTTTATAACAGCCTCCATGTTGCCTGTATGACCAACCATATCAGCATTTGGAAAATTAACCACAATAAAATCATTTTCTTTTAAAGACTCTATCGCTTTATCTACTATCTCTTTAGCTTTCATCTCTGGTGCTTCATCATGAGTTTTTATATCTGTCCTACTATCTATTTTAATCTGAGTCTCACCCTCTTGAATAATATCACTTTGTCCATTTAAGAAAAAAGTAACATGAGGAAATTTTTCTGATTCTGATATATGTGCATGTTTAACACCTAGACTTGTAAGCTCTTTACCTAAAGTTGTTTCTATGATTGCAGGAGAAAAAGCTGTATCAGTATCTATATCTTCACCGTATCTTGCCATAGATACAAAATGTAAATTATAATCTTGTTTTTTATCTAAAATAGCTTTTGTTAGTTGTTTTGCACGATCTGCACGAAAATTAAAGAAAAATACACCGTCATTTCTCTTTATAGTATATTTGTATGGATTATCTATATCATACATACACAAATGATGTTCAAAGTATTCATCTATCTTACCTGTTGCATCTTCTGTATCATATTTGTTTTGTATAAAATCACAAATATTTGTACGAGACATATCAAGCTCATTACCATCACCATTAAATAATATATCTGTTACATGCTTAATCCTATCATCATTACCAGCCCTATCCATACCATAATATCTACCTCCAAAAGAACCTATAATACCCACACCTAATTCATCCATTTTATCCTCTAATTCTTTTATATATTTTTTAGCTGTACCACCTGATACATCTCTACCATCTGTAAATACATGTAAAACAACCCTATCTCCATATATGCCATTTTCCTTAGCCATTTTTAAGAAAGCATATATATGAGAATTATGACTATGAACACCTCCATCAGAAAGTAAGCCTATAATATGAATACACGCATTATCATTTTTCTTAACATGATTAATTAAACGTAAAAAAGATTCATTTTTAAAAAATGAATTATCTCTTATTGATTTTTCTATAACAACTAAATCAGTATCTATAGCAGATCCGGCACCTATAGTAGTATGTCCTATTTCACTATTACCCATCTGACCTTCTGGTAAACCCACCGCTTCACCTGAAGCCTTTAAAAAAGTATGGGGATATTCTTTTATAATCTTATCAAAAAAAGGTGTATTAGCTAAATAAATAGCATTTTTATTGCTTTCTTCACCTAAACCCCATCCATCCATTATAATCAAAGCAGTTTTTTTATATGACATTTTTTTAATTTTAATTTTTATTAATTTTATTATTAAATTTAATTTATGTTTTATTGAGAATATTTTTTAAGCCTATTTAAATCAGATTCTAAAATAGAAACTTGTCTACTTGTATTTGCAAGATTTTTTTCCGCAGCATCAAGTTTTAATTTTAAAGATTGTATATATGAATTTTTTTTATTTATATCCAATAATATATCTCGATCTTTTCTTTCCGTAGCCTCTCTATCTTGTCTAAGTCTCTGTGATTTATTTTTTAATTGCTGTAATTCAACTTCTAAAAGTTGTATTTTCTGATTTACTTGTTTTTCTTCATCAGATAAATTTGTTTTTTCTATAGTATATTTTTTTTGGTCTCTGAGATTAGTTAAAGTATCAGTCTCATATTTTTTTAATTCTATTTCAATCCTTTTTTTATCCAACTCATATCTATTTTTATCTTGCGTAAATCTATCAAACTCACGTTTTTTTGTATCATACTCCATTTTATATCTCTCCTTCTCCCTTCTTTCTTTTTCTTTTTTTAAATACTCCATTTTCATCCTATCAGCTGAATTTGCTTGAAAATTTGATGAAGCTGTTGTGGATTGCCTATATTGATTACTATGATTTATAGGATCAAACATCTGGAGCCGCTTCCCAGGCTTGAACTGGGGACCTACTGTTTACAAAACAGTTGCTCTACCAACTGAGCTAAAGCGGCATAAAATGTGTGTTAATTGATATAGCTATTTACATACCCATCCCAATAAACACACATATAACCATTATACACTATTTATTTACCGATTTCAAATCTTTTAAAACGAATTATCTCTATTCTTTCACCAAACTTTTGCATAGCATTATCTAACATAGTTTGTATTGTCATATCTGGATTTTTTATAAAATCTTGATTCAATAAAACTTGATCTTTAAAATATGAATCCATTTTACCTTGTATAATCTTTTCTTGAAGTTCAGCTGGTTTATCTTTTGCCTCTTCTGCAAATATTTCTCTAGCTTTTGAAGCTGTAGCTTCATCTATATCTGTTTGTTTTAAAAACTCCGGAGCTGTAGCTGTAACTTGCATAGCTATATCTTTTGCTAATGCTTTAAATTCTGCGTTATTAGAAACAAAATCTGTTTCTGATGCAAGCTCTATAATAGAACCAACTAAACCATTTGAATGTATATATGCTTCTACAACCCCTGCACCAAATTCACGATCTGCTTTTTTAGCAGCTTGCTCAGCACCTTTTTTCTTCAAAAGAATAACAGCTTTAGCTTCATCCCCCTCTGCTTCTTCTAACGCTTTTTTACATTGCATAACTGATATACCAGTTTTTTCTCTAAGAGCTTTTATTTGATCTGATGTAATGTTCATGATTTTATTTTTTTTAAAATTAAATTTTATTAATAAATAATATACATATTATATATTATTTTATGAAAATTATCCTAAATAATTATCCAAGTAATTGATGTAATATATAATCAACTGATGATCTTGATGAATCATTTGCTATTATAGGATATTGTATATTTGAAATTTTACAATCTGTATTTGCTATAGCTATAACAGGTATACCTAAAGTATTTGCCTCTTCAACTGCTATAAATTCTTTTTTAGGATCAACAACTATAAGTGCTGCAGGTAATGAATTTAGATCTTTAACACCAATAAACAATTTTTCAAGTCTCTCAACCTCTTTATCCATCAATGATTGCTCTTTCTTTGTGTATTTTTTAAGTTCACCTTTTTCTTTCATTGAAACTAATTCAATCATACGATTAATCCTCTTTCTCATTATTTCAAAATTTGTAAACAAACCACCAACCCATCTTCCTGATATGTATGGACTGTTATTTCTTATAGCTGAATCTTTAACTATATCAACTATTTCACTTTTACTTGTAGCAAAAAGTATAACCTTATTATTTGATTTTAAATCAGATATAAAAGCTTTAGCTTTATCTATTTGTTCAGCTGTTTTTTCAACATCTATTATATCTACATTGGCCTTTGTGCCATATATGTATTTTTTAACTGAAGGATTACGAGAAGCACGTAAAGTTCCATAATGAACCCCTGCTTCAAACATATCTTTTATATTGTCTATTTGTTGTGTCATATAGTGTATATGTATAGCATTTTTTATACAAAATGGCAATATATTATTGTTACAATAAACAGTTTTTATTCATTGTCATCATCCATAATCGCTTCTCCTCCATTTTCAAAATATTCAATAACTCTATCAATCATTTTACCTATTTGACCCTGACCGAGCATAAGAGATATACCATGCCATGATTCCTTAAGTCTATGATCAGTTATACGATCTTGTAAAACATTATAAGTTCTTATTTTCTCAGATCTATCCCCTGTTCCAAGTTGTTGTTTTTTCTCACCAGAAAACTTTGCAGCCTCCTCTCTTTCTTTCATTTCACCTATTTTAGCTTGTAAAATAGATAAAGCTTTTTCTCTATTTTTTAATTGACTTCTTTCTGATGTACATCTAACATCTAAACCTGTAGGCTTATGTATAAGTCTAACTGCTGTTTCTACTTTGTTAACGTTTTGCCCGCCTTTACCACCAGCACGTGAAAACTCCATCTCGAGATCGCCTGGATCTATTTGAAATTTAACTTTTTTTCTTATAGGTAAAACAGCAACAGTTGCAGTTGATGTATGTACACGACCTGATTTTTCTGTCTCTGGTATACGTTGTATACGATGAGTACCTATCTCATATTTAAAATATCTATATACTTCAAAACCTCTTATCTCATATACAGCTTCTTTGTATCCACCTATACCATTTTCTGATATATCAACAGTATCAACCCTAAAACCCCTTTCTGAACAAAAAACCTTATACATATTAGCAAGATCGGAAGCGAATAAAGCAGCCTCGTCACCGCCAGCACCAGCACGTATTTCTAAAACTATTTCATTTGGATATTGATCAGCTATTTCGTCTTCTTTAATGATATCATTTATTTTTTGAACCATAGCTTCTATCTGAGCATCTACATTTTTCATATCTTCTTCAGCCATTTCTTTCATTTCTGGATCTTGCATCATTTCCAATAAAGATTCTTTTTCTTTTTGTAATCTCTCTATTTCACCAGCAAAAAAACTAGTTTTAAAATCTTTTTTTAATTCATCTAAATTTAATTCTTCCATAATTTTTATTGTTTAAGTAATATTTTGTCAAAATAAAAAAGCCTATATACATTAGTATAACAGACTTTTTTATAAAAGTTATTTAGTTGTCTTTTTTGTAACTTTAGCACTTGCGGCTTGACGGGCTTTGAATTTTTCAACACGACCTGCTGTATCAACTATCTTTTCATTTCCAGTATAAAATGGATGGCAGGCTGAACACATTTCTATATTACTAGATTCTTTTGTTGACCCTATAGTATATTTTGCACCACAAGCACATGTAAATGTAGCATTTGGAAAATAATTTGGATGTATATTTTTCTTCATAATATGACTGATTATACACTATTATTGAATTAAATCAATATCTGCTTGAAGCTTTATAGCTCTTTGCATAACCTGGTCTCCATAGAAAGTATTACTATTTGAACCACAAGGTTTACCAGAATAATAACGACATGCTGCATTTCTCTCCGCTGCATAAGACCCTGAGGATGCACCTAAATCAGCTAAATACATAGATGAAGCCATAAAAGCATCAGCGGCAGCCCAAGGATTGGCATATCTACCACCATTTGCTTTAGATATACGATCTGCAAATATTTTCCATGTTGAAGGTATGAATTGTGCTGGTCCCATAGCTCCACCATAACCAACAGTAAACGGACAAGATACCCTAGTTGTAAATGGATCTTTTCCTAAAGCTTTAGTTATATCCAAAAAAGGTTGAATATCACGTGTAGGCTTCATTACATTACTAATAGCAGCACCAGATGATATTTTAACCCCTGAACCATCATCAACATTTTTCAAATAACAAGAACCTACATTTGAACCCAGATTTGATTCTTGTTGTAATATAGCTAATATAAACGCAGCTCTAACACCTGTTTGATTACTTGCAGCTTTTGCATAACGAACAGCATCTTCGAACTTTATAGAAGCTGAATCACGCAATGCAAAAAGAGCATTTCTTATTTTATTAGCCTTAGCTTGTTTATCAGTTATAACAGCAGAGTAATTTTTTTGTTCTTTTTGATTTAAAGCTAATAATCTAGCTTTTTCAGCATTTATCTCATCTATCTTTTTTTTCTGAACCTCGACCTCATATTTAGAATCATATTCTTTAGATCTTTTTTCATCTAATTGTTTCTTTTCAAATTCTTCTTCTCTTTTATCTTTATCTATAATACCTATAGACTCTCTTATTTTTGTATTTATAAAACCATATGCATCTATATCTCTAAAAAAATCAGATATATTATCATTTGATAAAAAAATTTCAACAGGTGAAATATTATCTATTTCATAAGCACTTCTGATAACTTCCGTTAAGCCTATTTGATTTTTAGTAATACGTTGTTGTAAACCAGTTATAGCATTTTCCTTTGTCTTGATGTT
>CAZHNC010000026.1:0-4819 GCA_964532765.1 uncultured Candidatus Saccharibacteria bacterium
CCCATATATGTATATATTACATCTTTATTGGTTTTTCTGCATCTCCTGGATTAAATATTCTATAAAATAGTTCAACTAATTCTTCACTACCTAATCTAACTGACTTCACACCACATCTTGATAAACCTTGAGCTACAACAGAAACCCTTTGATCTAACTGATTTCTCGCTTCTTCAAAATCATCACTTTTGTTTTTATCAATATCTTTTTTATTCAGAATGTTTGCTAAACCTTTTGCAGGGTTTAAAGTAGGTGCATATGGAATAACCAAGAAAAAACTTTTTGTCATTATATTTGAATCATCGGTTAAACCTTTTATAAACATTATATACTCATTAATTTGTATTTTCATTAAATCACTGTTTTGTGATTTTAATCTATCTTCAAGTAATGCTATATATGGTCTTATATCTAATTTTCTTGATTGTATATATATTTGTACACTAAAATCTAATGAGTTTAAAAAATTTTGAAATTGATATATAACAGATTCTTGTTCTTCTGTTGATTTTAAGGCGAAGTTTATAGATGTAGCTAAAACTACAGCTCTCATTGAGCCATCTTTAAGTATCATGATACCTTCACGTATCTCATCTATAGGTACGAAATCTTGTGATGGATTTGTTGACATGGGCGGCTAGAGAGAATCGAACTCTCGATACAGGATCCACAAACCTGAGTTTTACCACTAAACTATAGTCGCCATACTTATATTTATATCAGAAATATAAGTATTTTTCAATTTTTTTATTTTTTATCTGTTGGATATACGTTTTTATTAACATCTAAACTCCATGCTAAATCTTTTAATTTACTTTGAGATAAAGATGGTGCTAAGAATGAATCTACATTTGATGTCTCTTTTTTGACATCTTCTGGTTTTATAGGTTTATCTATTTTTTTCCATATATATAGTTTTGATTTTGTCATATATGAAAATCCAGCAGCTAAAACATCTATAAAATCTTTATTGTTTATTTTTACAAAAGCCAATGCGCCTGAAAGTGCCCATAATATTATCATCAATAATATACCTGGAAAAATACCTAATATTTTATATATGAGATATGTCCCACCTAATCCTCCTAATAGATATATGAATTGTTTAAAAGTAAGAGGTCCTATTATCTTACTATCAAACTCTATGAATTGTGGTACTTGATATCTCATAATTATATTTTACTACTCTATAGGCTCTCTGTATATATCATTTAAGTTTATATCTACAGGTCTTTTTATATTTATAATATTTGGTTTTTCTTCTTTTGTTTTACTTATATCTTGTGTAGATATTGTAGATAAGTTTTTGTTTATTTCGGTTTTTATTACCTCTTTCATTTCTGTATTTTTATATGGTTTTTCTAAATGAATATTTTCTATTTGATGATCTACAGGTATTATCTCTATTTTATCTGATACATTAGTGTCTAATACTTTGTTTTCATTTTCTTTATATATATCTATTTTTGGTATTTGTATCAAAGTTTTTTCTGAGAATGATTTTGTAGGTGTGTTTATTTCTTGCAATAATTCATCTTTTGTTTTATCTACATCTTCTGGTATTTCTGTTGTTATACCTAACATTTCATCTGTTATATTTGATCCATCTGGTAATATACCCTCTTTTAATATTTCTTGTTCTGTCTTATCTAATATTTTTGCTACTTCTTTATAATAATTACCATATATTTCCAACTCTTTTTTTTCATTTCTTTCATCTTCATCCATTAATAATTCTTCTAATTCTTCATCCTCTTTTTCCTTCTCCTCTATATCTATCAATGTTTGTCTAACTTTTTTTAATATTTTTAGATCAATATCTAATAATATATCAGCTGCTAATGTTGAATTTACATGACCATCATTGAACATTATATTTATAAAATCAGACGCATCTATATCTCCAAACATTAGTTTTATAGTTGAATCTTCTAATACTTGTGTTTGATCTATATGTAATTTGAATTTGTTTTGTATTTCTATAAGTGTTTTTTCCCAATCAGACATCATTATTGCATATTGAAGATTTTCAGGAAGTGTTTTTATTTTTTCATCGTAATATGTTTGATTCATAATTTTTATTTTATCTGATTATTTATTTTCTTTACTTTTCTCTATTTTAGCTAAATGATCTTCGAGTGAATTTTTATTTTTACTTAATTCTGTTTGTTGTTTTTTTAATTCACTCATATATATATCTTTTTGTTTTTGTATTTTTTCTTTAGCATCATCTAATGTTGATTGACTAATATTTCTTTGACCACTTAATCGATTGTATTCTTCTATAGCTTTATTTAATTCTTGAACTTCTACATGTCCTTTACCTGTATATTTAGTATTGTTTTTAACGCAATTATCTATATCATTTTCTGTAGGCATTTTTTCAATTTTTGATTCAAGGAAAGATATGGTATTTTCTAAATGACTTGTTCTATCTTCGCTGGTTTGTTTACTTCTTAACTTATTATCTTTTTCTTTAGAGTATTCTGTTATAGCTTCAATTCTTGCTTTTGATCTAATATTTGTGTATATTGTTAATCTTTTTTTATTAACTGGTTTACCTTCTCCTGTTGTGTGATATTCCATTATCTTTGGTATAGCTTGTTGTATAGATCTTTCATTTAATGTAACTGTATCATTTCCGTTTTTATCTTTTCCTTCTTTAAACATCCGTGCTCTTAATGCCTCTATATGTGATATTCCGTCAGCATTTTTTTCATCTGCTATACCTTTACCAAATATTTTATCAAATCTTTTTCTAACAATATCTTCTGTCTCTTTTTTGTAATTATCTATTGTTCCATTTGGATTTTGTTTTTTCCAATCTTTGAAACTTGATACTTTGTATACATTTTCAATAGCCTCAGTTCTTAATCTTTCGTCTTCTGATGCTGCTTTTGTTCTCATTTTATCCATCTCCTTCTTTGTTTTTCCTTGTGAGTTTTTAGGATCTTTGTTTTTGTCTGCGTATTTTGCTGCAGCACTTGTTAATCCTGTTAATTCACCGATTATACCACCTTTAGCTACTTGATTTCTTGCTATATCTCTAAGTACTTCTTTTGTTTTTATACCAGGATCTGAAAATCCATCTTTGAAACCTTCCCACCCTTTATTACCTTTTATAGATCCAAGTACTCCACCACCTAACCTCCCTACTGTGTTTTTTGTAAGTGATAAACCATGTCTTGCAGCACCTACTGATATATTTGGTGTTTTGTTTATTAAACTTTTTGTCAAACCTCTAGTTATAGCTGTTTGATATCCAGAGAATCTATCTATTGCTGATTTTGCCAAACCCTTACCAATCATACCGTCACTTGTTCCACTTTCCATTGCATATTTTATTGCCATCATCATAAATATAATAACTATGACGAATATAGCGACTAGTGATATAGATTGACCAAAACCACCCTGCATAGAGGTACCGCATATTAGATCTAATAAAGTAACTTGATTACCAGATCCAGATGAAGTTCCTTTCACTTTACCTAATTTTTCAAAGACTATTATGGCAACAAGCATCCAAAATAGATAAACTATAGGAAAACTTAATACATGTTTCATTTCTGACCACCATTTATCTTTATGTTTTTCAATAGAACTGTTTCCGGGTAAAACATAACCCCAAACCCATAATGGTGATTTTACGAATAATACTATTATGTTTACTAACCTTATTAAGAATAATATAGCGGCTAAACCAAAAGCTAAACATAATACAAGTAAGAATATTGAACCTAAAACTGATATTATTATCAATGATCTTGGGTTGTTTGCACAGGCTGAATCAGCTTTAATATTTCCAGCTTCAAAAAGTTTAGTTATGTTATATAATGGAGATAATCCAACTGTATTCATAACACGTTCTGATACAGATGCTCTACCTTTTTCTACAAATGGAGTTGCTTTCATTGATTCATATATCTTCAATGAAACTATATTTGATCCATCAACCATCAGTTTAGCTGCAAATAAACTAAAATTCATGAGTATTGCAACTATAATAACTCTAGATAATATTTGTTTTACATTATATTTAGAATCATTTCCTAATAGTATCTGTATAGCTGTCCATAATAATATAAATATAAAGGTCATATTCAATATATCTCTTATAAATGACCATGTAACTTCAACTACACCTATTTTATTAAAAAACTCAGCTGAGTTTATAGAAAATTCTAATGAATAGTCAAATAATACCCCTGATACATAAGCTAAAAAAGAAACAAAACTGAATATTATATTTGTACCTTTTGAGATAAGAGATTCGAAACATCGTGAATCTCCAAAAATTGAAAATATACTATCACATTCAAGTGGTTGAGTACTTATCTTTCTAGCCTTTTCAGTTTTTTGTTCATTTGAATTTGCTGCTTGTTGTTGTCCTAGGTCTGCTTTTTTCTTTTTTATTGCTTCTAATTTTTCTGTAAGATATTTTATCTTTTCATTATCATTGTTTTTTCTTGCTTCTACTAATAATGTCTCAATAGATTTTATTTCACCATCAACGTCATCAACTTTTTCTTGTAATAATTCACCTTCTTTTTTTAAATTGTATAATTTATTTTTTTTCTCAACTGAAAACCCAGGTTGCATTCCTGTAAATTTATCAATAGTGTTTAGGAAACCATTACCCTCTGTTGCATTTGTTGAACCTTGTCCACCTGATTCTTTTGGTATTGGGTTTTTAGGTACTATCAAACCACCTTTTGATGTAGCTGCTGCTATGATAACATCATCATTGTTATTTCTATCTGATGGTGTTGGGTCATAGATAAAGTATGATGCATTACCTGTGTTTATTTGATATACA
>CAZHNC010000026.1:4919-6775 GCA_964532765.1 uncultured Candidatus Saccharibacteria bacterium
TGGTGTTGGGTCATAGATAAAGTATGATGCATTACCTGTGTTTATTTGATATACATTGTTTCCACCACTGTTTATTTTTTTAATATCAGCTCTACTACCTGATTTTTCAAGTTTTATAACCAAGGCATTAAGTTTATATGGATCTTTTATTGGTTTACCGTTTTCTGTTTCAGATATACTATATAAATCACTATTAGGTTTATTTGTACCATTATTATCTTCTATAAAAATTTTCTCTGTATCACCTATTAATTTCGAACCTTTTAAATACCAAGACCCGTTTTCGTAAATATTCAAGTTTTCTGTGTTTTGAAAACCGTCAACTTTTAAATCGTAAGCTGCATTTGCTTTGTTTGAAGAGATTAAAAAAATAAGAATTATTATTCCTAAAAAAATATTTTTTATACTATTATGTATACACATACTTATGTATAGTATACTATATTTATTTTAATAAATTAAATATTTAATTATGTACTGATTCTAAAGCTCTACCCAATGCTGTTGTTATTAGTTGATTAACTAAAGCTGTTACAACTTGGTCAAATTTATCTGCTAATATTAATCTATCTGTTCCTAAATTAAGTGTTTTTGTTACTTGATCACTTATTATTTTTCCTGGTGTTATAGCTGTACATGTTGTTTTATCTTTAGGGTCTGAACATTTTTTAAATGTTAAAAAACCGTTATTCCAACCAAGCTCTCTGTTTGCACTTGATAATGTTTTATTTATAAGTTTTGTTAATTCATCATTTACATTAAAATATACATCGTATGGATTATTTGATCTGTTTTGACTCAATTGATACCAAGTATTCCATCCTCCGCCTTGTATAAAATCACCACTAGTAAATCTTTCAAGTATTTGTGATCCATTATCAAAAGTACAACCCCCATAACCTGTATTATAATTACCATAATTATTTCCACTATATTGTCTAACTGTTGTTAATACTATAGTTGCTTTAAATAATTCACAAATATTATTAGCACCATATGCTAATGATTGCATAAAACCTGCAGCTTCGTCATCCGCTAATTGCTTAAAGAATGAATCAGGATTACTTAAAAAGGCTGGATTTCCATTAAAACCTGAATTTATCCACTCTATTGTGGAATCGGCTATATATGCGATCATGGCATTTACTATACAATATGCTATAGAGTCCCAACTGGGTGCAACTAAGGTTGATATACCTGCTATACCAAAAGATAAACCTGTGCGTGCATTTATGTCTGTCTTAATATTTGCTCCAACAGATCCACTTTCAGCAACTGGTACTGTAAATATTAAATCACTTACTTTATCTTTAACCTGTCCTGCAGCTGATGATACTGAGCTAAGTATTATATTTGATAATATTTGACCAGCTCCACATCCTGCTATATTTTTTGCACCTGTTAATGTTGGACCACTTGATTCTTGAGATGATGATTGTTGTCTTACTGATGATTGTGACATCCCGCTTTGTATTTCACTATTTATAAATTCAGGTGTTAATGTTTGTTCATTTACTGGTAAGGCTCTGGGTGGTTGATTTGTTGATTCCTCAGCCACTATTAGTATAGGATTTATTAAAATAGATAATAATATTAATAAATATATTGTCTTTAAAAAATAACTTTTCATATTATTGTGTTTTGATTGATGAATTTTCATAATTTTTTATCCATAAGATTCCAGGATCATTTTCTGTAAAATTAATCATATCTTTATTAAGTATAATTGTTTTATTTATTTTTTCAAAACTTTTTGTCAACTGTTCTGTTGAATCTTTTATTTTTTTTAAACCTAATAGAGCTTTTGCTGGATCATTATCTTGTTGATCTAATAAATACATGCCATTACTATAATT
>CAZHNC010000027.1:0-6696 GCA_964532765.1 uncultured Candidatus Saccharibacteria bacterium
AAAATAGTTTTAAAGTATGACGAAAAGGTTAACGATATAAATAATCAGATCAACAAAGATTATGTCAGGGTAATAATGTCTAGACAAGAGATTATATTTGCTAATCAAGAAATGAATGAAGTTAATAATATAAGCACTTTATTAAAGAAACAAATGTCTA
Organism: uncultured Candidatus Saccharibacteria bacterium; assembly: GCA_964532765.1. Classification (GTDB taxonomy): domain Bacteria; phylum Patescibacteriota; class Minisyncoccia; order Phycocordibacterales; family CAIZLB01; genus CAIZLB01. The sequence goes on from CAZHNC010000027.1 coordinate 161, forward strand.
TTGATGTAAATTCTGCAAAATATGGTTTCTTGGCCGAATTGTCTATAGGTGGAACTTTGATTTTGTTACCAGTGATTGGTGTGCTTTTCTTTGCTTTAAATTTCCCTTTAAACGCAACAAATATAGCTTTTTTAATATCTTTCATATATTTTTGTTCTAGATTTTCTGGAACAATGTATCCTATGGTTTGGATTATAAGAAAAGTTTTTGAATGTTATCCTAAAATAAAAACTTTTTGGGAGTTTTTAGATAAAACTCCTGTTCTGTCTGGTTACGATGAGGGTGAAAAACTAATAAGTGATAAAGGCGAAATTGAACTTAAGGGTGTGTATTTGTTATATGAAAACAGAGAAATATTAAAAGATTTTAATATGAAAATAGAGGCTAGACAGAAAATTGCTTTGATAGGTAGATCTGGCTCAGGAAAAACAACTATAGCTAAATTAATTAGTGGATTCATGAAGCCGACTTCTGGTCAGGTCTTGATAGATGACCAGGATTTATCCACTGTATCATTGAAATCTTTTTACAAGAGAATTGGTTACCTAACTCAAGAGCCAATGGTTTTCGATGGTACAATAAAAGATAATTTACTTTATTCTATTGTTGGTAAAGGTGCTGTATCTGATCAAAAGCTTTTAGAAGTCCTCAAACTCGCCGAATGTGATTTTATAACAGACCTCAATACTCAAATAGGCGAAAAAGGTATAAGACTTTCAGGAGGTGAAAGACAAAGACTTGCTATAGCAAAACTCATGTTAAAAAACCCAGAGATAATTATACTTGATGAACCAACTTCTGCATTAGATTCATTTTCAGAAGATTCTATAACTCGTGCTCTTGATAAACTATTTGAAAATAAGACGGTAATAATTATAGCTCATAGGCTTCAAACAGTTAGAAAAGCTGATAAAATATATGTTATAGAAAATGGAAAAATTATAGAGGAAGGGGGTCATCATGATTTAAAGGAAAAAGAAGGTCAGTATAAGAAAATGTTGGATTTACAGGTAGGGGAGTAAGAAATTTATTTTATTTATTTCGATAGAAGTCCTCGGAAAATTATAATAATTTTCCTGTGGATGATCTTATTCATAAAATAAATTTAAGTAAATTAAATACTATTAAAACCATGAAAAAAAGGCTATAATATACACAATATGCGTTTAAAATCATTACATATTGTTGGCTTTAAATCTTTTGCAAAAAAGGCTGATTTGGTTTTCAATACCCCTATAACAGCTATAGTTGGACCAAACGGATCAGGTAAATCAAATGTTGTAGAAGCTTTTCGTTTTGTGTTGGGTGAACAATCACTTAAATCGATGCGTGGTAAAAAAGGTGAAGATATGATTTTTAATGGCGGTCGTGATTTATCAAAATCAAATCGTGCATCTGTAAAAATAGTTTTTGATAATAGACTTGTTGAGTATAATGGTGAATTCAATAGATTATTTAATTCATATCCCTTTGATGAAGTTATTATAGAGAGAGCCGTAAATCGTGATGGTTCAAATGAATATAATATAAATAATAATAGTGTAAGACTTCGTGATATAGTTGAGCTTTTAGCTGAAGCAAATATAGGTTCATCTGGTCATCATATTATCTCTCAAGGTGAAGCTGATAGACTTTTATCATCATCAAATAAAGATAGAAAAGAGATGATAGAGGATGCTTTAGGTCTTAAACTTTATCAATATAGAAAAGAAGAGTCAGAAAAGAGACTTATTAAAACAAAAGAACATATGAAAGAGGTCGAATCTTTACGTCGCGAGCTCGCTCCTCATATAAGATTTTTAAAAAAACAGATAGAGAAAATAGAAAAAGCTAGGGAAATACGTGAAGAGTTGAAGGGTTTGTATAAAGAATATTTTGCATATGAAAAGTCTTTTTTAGATAAAGAAATAAAAGATATTAAAGATTCTCGTTTAGAACCAGAAAAAGAACTTATATCTTTAGAAGAAAGATTAATAGAAGTTAAGAATATATTATCTCAAAATCAAACTTCTACAGAATTTACAAATGAACTTTTTGATTTAGAGAATCAACTTAAAAATATAAGAAATGAAAAAGAAAATGAATCCCGTAATATGGGTCGTTTTGAAGGTGAAATAGATTATATAAATAGAAATATAGAGAAACGTAAAAAAGAGCTAGAAAATAAAGATAAAATAGATATTAAGGTTTCTTTTTTTGAAATTAAAAATCTTATAAATAAAATAAAAACAGTTTTATCTGATATAAAATCAGGAGTATATAAAGACGATAATGAAAGAAAACAAGTTGCTATTGATCTTATAAATGAATGTGATAATTATGTTAATAGACAAAATAATAATGATGATGTTTATGATTTCAAAAATGATTATAATGAAATAGAAAATATAAAGTCTCAAATAAAAAACATAGAGGAAAAGATAAAAGATTTGAATGATAAAGAATCTGTCGTTTTAAATAAATATACTGAGACAAAAAATAAAATAGAATCATTTAAAAATGATAACGTTGAGGCTGAAAAAGATTTAATAAAAATCATGTCAAGACAACATGAATTACAGTCAATCCTTGACAACTTAAAGCAAAGAGAGTCTTCATATACAGAAAGAAATCAAGAGTATGAAAGAGATATGATTGAAGCTACAACACTTATAGGTATTGAAGCTATAAGGTATGATGATGTAGAGGTTTTGAATCATGATAGACAGCAACAGAATGATAGAAAATATAAAGTTGAAAAATATAAGATAAGATTGGAAGAATTAGGGGGTGCTGGTGACGAATCTGTTTTGAGGGAATATCAGGATGTAAATGAGAGAGATGGATTTTTGTTAAAAGAAATGGAGGATTTGACAAAATCTATGGAAGATCTCGAGCTCTTGATATCTGAAATAATAAATCAAATAAATACTTTATTTGATGATGGTTTGAAAAAAATAAATACACAATTTTCTGCATACTTTAAACAAATGTTTGGAGGTGGTGAAGCAAGACTTGTTATAACAGAAGAAAAAAAGAGAAAGAAAAAAACAATTGATGATGAAGATGATGATATTATAGAAGAAGATGTAGAAGACGAATCAAAAGAGATAGGTATAGATGTGTTTGTATCATTGCCGCATAAAAAATTGAAAGGATTATCTATGCTCTCAGGTGGGGAGAGAGCTTTAACTTCTATAGCATTACTATTTGCTATGAGTCAGGTAAATCCACCTCCATTTATTATCTTAGATGAAACTGATGCTGCATTAGATGAAGCAAACTCAAGACGATATGGAGATATGATAGAGTTGCTCTCTAAACATTCTGAACTTATACTTGTAACTCACAATAGAGAGACTATGAGTAGGGCTGGGGTATTATATGGTGTAACTATGGCGGGTACAGGATATTCACAGCTACTTTCTATAGGTTTTGAAGAGGCAAGTGTGAATGCAAAATAGAAATTTATTTTCTCCACTCAATCAGAAGTCCTCGATTTGATTTTTCTAGGAAAAACCAAATCTGCGGATGAGTTCGTTACAAAAATAAATTTTATAAGAAACTCCTTTCATAAAAATAATTTTATAATAAAGTCATTCAAGAAAAGAATGACCTTATTTTTTATTTAAATTAACTACCCTAAAACCTGAAAATCAATTGTCTTTAAATCCATATCTATACCTCGAAGTTTTACCTTTATTTTATCACCTAAGGTTATGATTTTATTAGAATTTTGTGCTTTGATTGTATAACTTTTTTTATCAACTTCGTAAAAATCATTTCCAAGATCTTTTAATCTTATTAATCCCTCAGCTAAAGATTCTGGTTCTTGTATAAATAATCCGAAATCAGATATACCAGAAACTGTACATGTGAATTCTTGACCTATTTTATTTGATAAAAATTCAACCTGTTTGTATTTTATACTAGATCTTTCAGCTTCAGCTGCTTTAACTTCTTGTGATGATGAATGTTCACAAATTTTATCAAGTGTTCCTAAATAAATAGGTGATAATTTTCCATGTTGTAATAATTTATCTAATATACGATGAACACATAAATCTGGATAACGACGTATTGGGGAAGTAAAGTGCGTATAATATTCAAAACCAAGACCAAAATGACCTATATTGTTTGTTTGATAAACAGCTTTAGCCATAGATCTAAGTGTGGCTGTTTTTATAATAGTTTCAGAAGGTAAACCAATACATTGTCTTAAAAGATTTTGTATATCACGTGGATGTATTTTTTTATGTGGGTGAAAATCAAGCCCTAATGCATTTACAAAGATTTGTAATTCCATTATTTTTTCTGTATCAGGTAAGTCATGAACTCTGTATACTCCAGGAAGTTTTTTGTTTCCATCTATATTATGGGTAAATATATATAAAGCAGTCTCTCTATTGGCTAAAAGCATGAATTCTTCCACAAGATGATTTGTCCATATTCTATCTTTTTTATACACTTGTGTTGGAAAACCTTTATCATCAAGTACAAATTTTATTTCATCTGTTTCAAAATCAATAGCTCCAGCTTTTTTTCTTTCATCATTTAATATTTTTGCATATTTTGACAACTCAAATAATTCTGGAAATTGAGTTTTATCACCTTTGTCTAAAATACCTTGAGCTTCTTCATATGTAAATCTTTTATCTGAATGTATTATGGATTTTGAGATTTTTTTATTTATTATAGACCCGTCATTATTCATTTCAAAAACTGTAGAAAATGCATATCTATCTTCATTTGGATTTAATGAACAGAATCCATTTGATAATATTTCGGGTAACATAGGTATAGTTCTATCAACAAGATACACAGAAAAAGCCCTATCCTTTGCTTCATCATCAAGACTATTTCCGGGTCTAACAAAATGAGATACATCTGCAATATGTATTCCTATTTCAATATTCCCATTTTCAAGCTTACGAAAGGAAAGTGCATCATCAAAATCTTTTGCGTCTACAGGGTCAATTGTACATGTCCAAACATTTCTCATATCTAATCTTTTTGATATTTCTTCTGATGTTATTTGACCATATTCTTCAGTTGCTTTTTTTGCATCAATTTCAGTTTCTATTCTATGTGTTGTATCAAAACCAAAATCTTCAACTATAGCATGCATTTCAGCGTTATTTTCCCCTTTATTTCCAAATACTTTAACTATAGAACCGTAAAAAGTTCTATCTACTGTTATATCTGTGTAACCTCTGTCATTTAATACTTTATTCACTAATACTTTAGGTTTGATATTATAATCAATCTTTATTAAAACTTTTTGATCTATTTTGTAATCCGACTGATTATCTTTTTTTATTTCAAAAATACAATTAAGTTTACTATTGTCAGGTGTGGCTATAATCCTATTATTATCTATTTCTTTTATAGTAGCAGAAAAGTTTGTTTTATATCTTTCTATTATACGTATAACTTTACCTTCTATTTCACCTCTTTTATTTGGATGTGGAAAAGTTTGTATTTCCACTTTATCTTGTGGTAATGAAGAATCTATAAAGTTATAAGGTATAGATATATCTTTTTCTTCTTTATTTATTTTTTCTTTTCTTAAAAATCCTTTACCTTTATTATTTAGGATTAAAGTCCCTATAAAATTATTCATTTATTTTTTTATTGTTTCTGTTTTTTTAAAGTAATTTTTTTATATGTTCTATTAGATTTTGTAAATCAATACATTCTTGAGATAGATTTCTCATATTTCTAACCATTATAGAATTTTGTAATGCTTCTCTATGTCCTATTAATAATAAATATGGAACATTTAATCTTTCTGCATGTTGAAGCTGTGCTGATATTTTATCTTTAGATAAATCATGATGTATTAATATATTTGCATTACGCATCATATCTAATACTTTCAATGTTTTAAATCTTGCTTCATTTCCAAGTTGAGCATAAAAGAATTTTATATCTGCTTCATCTAATGTTTTTAAAGAATTTATAGGTTTTGATAATTTATCTGATTTTTTTAAACCTTCAATATTTACACTTATTATCGGTATTTCTTTTTTACTTAATATTTTTTTACCTATTATGTCATGTCTACCTCCATTTATTACTATACTATTTTTTTCATCATTGATGTTTTGAACTTTGAATATTATACCACTATATATATCTGAATTATTAAATAAAAAAGGATTTATTCTAAAATTTAATTCCAAATTTTCTAAATATTCTAATATATCTTTAAATTCTAATCTTGATATCTCACTTAAATAGTCTATAGGGTTTGGTATATTAACTGTATCTTCTTCTCCTTTTTTATTCTTTGAAATTATGTTTACATTTTCTAAAGCTAAAAAAGCTGCGTATATATTTTTCTTATGTATATTTAAAATATTTTTAGGTATATATTTTTGATTTTTTTTGAAGAAAAGATTTAATTCTTTTGTAAACTTTTGAACTGATTCTTTGTCCCCGATGAAATTAACATCAACTATTATCTCTGATTTTTTACCGTAAATTTCTTTTAATATAGAATATGCTGTTTCTATAGCTATTGCATCGTATATATTTTTTTTAGTACCTATTAT